>NZ_JBFAVI010000121.1:0-21253 GCF_040679695.1 Micromonospora sp. NPDC052213 | reverse complement strand
CAGGGCGGGGGCACGCCGCTGGACGGGGCGGCCACCGACCAGACCAGCAGGCGGCGGCCCGCGGCGAGCGGCACCCGGGCGGGCGCCCAGGCCGACGCCTCGTCCCGGCCCGCGCCGGCGGTGGCGATGCCCGTGCCGGCCAGCGCGTCGAGGGTGTCGGTGAGGCCGACCTCGCCGAAGTCGAGGGTGTGGTTGTTGGCCAGCGCGCAGACGTCGAGCCGGGCCGCGGCGAGGCAGGGCAGGTTCGCCGGGTGCATCCGGTAGTGGATCGCCTTGGCCGGATCGTGTGCGCCCCGGCCGGTCACCGCGGTCTCCAGGTTGACCACCCGCGCGTCCGGCCGGAGCGCGTCGAGCAGGTCGAGCGCCTCGCCCCACGGCCAGGCCGGTGGCGCCGGGCGCGGCAGCGGGCCGCTGGCGGCCTCGGCCAGGCCGACGTAGCCGCGCGCGTCCCGGACGGCGGGTTCGCGCAGCTCGGGCGGGCCCGGTGCGGGCAGGATCGCGTCCACGCCCCGGCCGGTCATCACGTCGCCGCCGAGGAAGAGGGTCACGTCGGGCATCCCACCCGCCTTCCCCGCCGGGCCCTGCACTCACCTGCCACCGGCCCGCGATCGGCGGCCGGCGGCGGACGTTCCTCACCGGTACCTGAGCAGCCGGTGTCGCGGGACTCAGGAGCGTCGGCCGGTGGGGATGATCTTCCACGCGGTCAGGGCGGCCAGGACGAGCAGGGCCGCGGCGACGAGCGAGGTGATCTGCATGCCGTGGGCGAAGGCGTCGCGGGCGGCGGCCAGGATCAGGCTGCCCTGCTCGCCGGCGCCGACCAGCGCCGGCGTGCCGGCGGCCAGCGACTCGGTGACGGCCTCGCGGGTCGAGTCGCCGAGTGCGGACAGGTCGGGCAGGCCGGCGCGGTACAGCACGGTGTGCAGGGTGCCGAGCAGGGCGATGCCCAGCGCGACGCCCAGCTCGTAGGACATCTCCGAGATCGCCGAGGCGGCGCCGGCGCGTTCGTGGGGCACCGTGCTCAGGATCGCGTCGGTGGAGGCGGTGAACGCGATCCCGATGCCCAGCCCGACCACGACCAGCCCCACGGCCAGGCCGCTGTATCCGGTGGCGCCCTCGGCCACTGCCAGCACCCCCAGCCCCGCCGCGGTCACCAGCAGGGAGGCGGCGAGGGCGCGGCCCACGCCGAGCCGGGTGATGACGCGGACGGCGACGACGGCCACGGCGATGGAGGCCAGGGTGGCGGGCAGCTCCCGTAGCCCGGCCTGCAGGGGCGAGTAGCCGCGGACCAGCTGCAGGTACTGCGAGAAGAAGAACAGCAGCCCGCTGAAGGCGAAGATCGCGACCAGCGAGGCGAGGACGGTGCCGGTGAACGCGCGCCGGGCGAAGAGGGTGACGTCCACCAGCGGCGTGCGCAGGGTGCGCTGGCGGCGCACGAACACCACGGCGGCGCCCACGCCGAGCGCGGCGGCGAGCAGGCCGGCCGGGTCGACGCCGGTCTTGGCGATGTGCTTGACCGCCCACACCGGCGGCACGATCGCGGCGACCGACAGCGCGGCGCCGAGCAGGTCGAAGCGTCCGGGGTCGGGGTTGCGCGACTCGGGCACCAGCCGCGCGACGCTGACCAGCACCAACAGCATGATCGGCAGGTTGATGACGAACACCGACCCCCACCAGTAGTGCTCCAGCAGGGCGCCGCCGACCAGCGGGCCCAGGGCCGCGCCACCGGCGGCGCCGGCCGACCACACCGCGATGGCGCGGGTGCGCTGGGCCGGGTCGGTGAACAGGTTGCGCACGAGCGACAGGGTCGAGGGCATCAACGTCGCGCCCGCCACGCCGAGCAGGACGCGGGCGGCGATCAGCCAGCCCGCGGTCGGCGCAAAGGCCGCCAGCAGCGAGGCGGCGCCGAAACCGGTGACCCCGAACAGCAGCAGCCGCTTGCGGCCGATGCGGTCGGCCAGGGTGCCCGCGCTGATCAGCAGGCCGGCCAGGGCGAAGGAGTAGACGTCACCGATCCACAGCACCTCGGCAGAGGTGGCGCCCAGGTCGGCGGTCAGGGCCGGCATCGCCAGCGCCAGCACGGTGCCGTCGACGGCCAGGAGGGTCACCGCCAGGGTCAGCGCCGCCAGCGCGGCCCACTGCCGGGCTCCGGCGCGGGCCGGGCGCGCGGGTGTTGCCTGCCCGGTGGGAGTGGTGCCGACCGGCGGCGAGGGCATGGCGGACGTCATGTCCCCACGTTACCGACCATTTGGTCTGCTGAGCAAACCGAATGGGCGGCTCGTAGGATCGGCACAGCGGCGACGACCGGTTCGCCGCCGGGACGAGCAGGGAGACGTGGTGCGAGGTCGAGAACGCGACACGGCCAGGACCCGCAGGGTGGTGCTGGACGCCGCGGCGAAGGTCGTCGGCACGCACGGGTCCGGCGCCAGCGTGGACGCAATCGCCCGGCAGGCCGGGGTCTCCAAGGGCGGCCTGCTGCATCACTTCCGCTCCCGCGACCAGTTGCTCCTCGCCCTGGCCGAGGACCTCGCCGAGCAGTTCGCCGCCGCGGTGCACGCGGCGGTCGACCCGCGGGACCACGCTCCCGGGCGCCTGGTGCGCGGCTACGTCAACGCCACCTTCGACGACCTGATCGACGGAACCAGTGCCCCCGAGCAGGTCGTGCTGGCCGCCACCCTGTCCACCGTCCCCGGCGTCGCCGAGGTGCTGCAACGCGACAAGCAACGCTGGAACGAGGCGTTCGACGCCGACGGGCTGCACCCGCAACGAGCCCTGCTCATCGTCCGCGCCGCGGACGGGGTGGCGACCGCGGGCCTGTACGAGGGCGGCACCGATCCCGAGGAACTGCGACGCACGCGGCAACTGCTGCTGGCCCTCAGCCGCCAGGAAGGGCCGCTCGCAGACCTGTGAGCCGGACCACCGCCGCACCGGTTCCCGCCGGCACCAGGTGGCCGAGCACGCCCGCCTTGGCGGCGGACGGCCTGCACCACGACGTCGTCGAGGCGCCCGGGACGGGCGGGCCTGTCCGCCCCGGGCCGGGCCGTCAGCCCGCCTCCGCGACCGCCTGCCGGTCCCTGGCGGGCGGGACAGCGCCCCCGGGCGGGGCGTGGTCGCCGGCCGCCACGGCGGCCTCCGTTCCCGCCGTGGACCAGAAGTCGACGAGCAGGCGGTGGAACTCCTCGGCGCACTCGATCTGCGGCATGTGCCCGCAGTCCCGGAACAGGTGGGTGCGGGCCCTGGGCAGCCGCGCCCGGGCGGCGGCGAGATGCGACGCCGGGAGGATCAGATCCCGGTCGCCCCAGACGACGAAGGTGGGGATGTCCAGCCGCTCCACCTCCGACAGCAACTCCTCCCGCCACTGCGCGCTCACGCCCCGGAACGTGCCGAGGTGGTGGGCGGTCTCCAGCATCACCCGGGCCGTGTACGGCAGGCGGGCGACCTCCAGGGCGTACGCGACGCGCTCGGCGGTGGCGAAGGCCGGGTCGTGGAACAGGGACAGCTCGGCGCGACGGGCGGACCACCGGCGGGGCCGCAGCAGCAGCCGGCCCAGCGGGCGCAGCGCGAGCAGGCGCAGCGCGATGGTCACCTCCCGGCCGAAGCCGGCGCTGTTGACCAGCGTCAGGCTGGCCACCCTGGCCGGCTCGGACGCCGCGAGGCGCATGGCGATCGCGCCGCCGAGGGAGTTGCCGACCACGTGCGCGGGTTGGTCGACGCCGACGGCGTCGAGGTAGCGGCCGACGAACCCGGCCAGCGCCGGCAGGGTGCAGGGCTGCGCCATCGGCAGCGAGCCGCCGTAGCCGGGCAGGTCGACGCTGTGCACCCGGAACCGGTCGGCGAGCAGCTCGTGCAGCTCGGTGAAGTCGCGCAGGGAGCGGCCGATGCCGTGCAGCAGCACCACCGGGGGCCCGTCGCCGTCGACGCGGTGGCACACCCGCCGGCCGTCGACGGTGACGTGCCGGGGCCGGCGCGCGGCCGGGGCGGTCACGCCGGCTCCCCGGCCGGGTCGGCCACGGGGGCCGCCTCGGGTCGCCGTTGCGCCGGGACGGGCGGCGTGGCCGTGGCGCGGCGTGCGGAACCGCCCGCCACCCGGTCGAGCCCGAAGGCCAGGACCCGGTGGTACGACGCCGGCGCCACCCGGGCCAGCAGGTCGGGCAGCTTCGCCGACCAGCCGATCAGCACCCGGCCCCGGCGGCGTTCCACCCCGCGCAGGATCATCTCGGCGGCCTTGGCGGGGTCGATGGTGAGCAGCCGCTCGAACTGCCGGCGGCCCGTCTCGAACTCCTCGGCGGAGACGCCGCTGCCCACCCGGGCGTTCTGCGCGATCCGGGTGCGGATGCCGCCCGGGTGCACGGAGGTCACCCCGATCCCGTCGTCGGCCAGCTCGTGGCGCAGCGCCTCCGTGAAGCCGCGGACGGCGAACTTGCTGGCCGAGTAGGCGGCCTGCCCGGCCGGGGCGATGACCCCGAAGATGCTGGAGACGTTGACCAGGTGCGCGCCGGGCTCCGCCCGCAGCGTGGACAGCAGGGCGTGGGTCAGCTGCACCACGGCCCGGAAGTTGACGTCGACGACCCAGCTGAACTCGTCGAGGGTCACCTGGTCGAACCGGCCGCCCAGCGCCACCCCGGCGTTGTTGACCAGCAGCCGGATCGCCGGATGCCGCTGCCGGACCTCCTCGGCCACCCGCGCCGTCGCGGCGGCGTCCGCCAGGTCGACCAGGTAGGTGGTGACCTGCCGGTCGGGGTGCGCGGCGCGCACGGCCGCGGCCACGGCGTCGAGCCGCCCGGCGTCGCGGTCGAGCAGCACCAGGTCGCTGCCCCGGCGGGCCAGCCCGTGGGCGAGGGCCTCGCCGATCCCGCTGGCGGCGCCCGTGACGACTGCCGTGCCGCCCGTGAAGACGAACCTACGCACGGACGGTCCTCCTTTCCGGTGTGCCGGCGGGGGAGAACCGCACGCCGGAGTCGGTGAGTCGGCCGTGCCGCATCAGCAGCACGTCCCGGGGGTAGTTCTGGTACAGCCGCCACGGCGCCCGGTCGCCCTGCTTCGGCAGGGCGTCGACGCTGCGCAGCACGTACCCGGCCGTCAGGTCGATTATGGGCCGCAACTCGCCGTCGGGGGGCGGCAGCGGGGTGACGACCTGCTGGCCGGTGCGGTCCAGGTGCCGCAGCAGCCGGCAGACGTAGGTGGCCACCAGGTCGGCCTTGAGCGTCCACGAGGCGTTGGTGTAGCCGATGGTCATCGCGAAGTTCGGCACCCCGGAGAGCATCATGCCCTTGTAGGCGACGGTGCCGGCCAGGTCGACCTCGACGCCGTCCACGGCCAGGGTCATGCCGCCGAGGGCGAGCAGGTTGAGCCCGGTGGCGGTGACCACGACGTCGGCCGCCAGCTCCGCGCCGGAGGAGAGCCGGACGCCCCGCTCGGTGAAGGTGTCGACGGTGTCGGTGACCACCGACGCCCGGCCCCTCGTCACCGCGGTGAACAGGTCGCCGTCGGGAACCACGCACAGCCGCTGGTCCCACGGGTCGTAGCGGGGCGAGAAGTGCCGGTCGACGTCGTAGCCGGCCGGCAGCCGGCCCCGGGCGGCGCGCAGCAGCAGCTTCCTCACCAGGGCGGGGGCGCGCCGGCTGAGCTGGAAGTTGGCGGTGGCGAGCAGGACGTTCTTCCAGCGCACCACCGGATACGCGGCCTTCGCCGGCAGCCAGCGCCGCAGCGCGTCGGCGACGACGTCGCGCGAGGGCAGCGCCATGACGTACGTGGGTGAGCGCTGGAGCATGGTCACGTGGGCGGCGCGCTCGGCCAGCGCGGGCACCAGGGTCACCGCCGTGGCGCCGCTGCCGATCACCACCACCCGCTTGCCGGCGTGGTCGAGGTCCTCGGGCCAGTGCTGCGGGTGCACGATCCGCCCCGCGTACCGCTCGGTGCCGGGGAACTGCGGGGCGTAGCCGGCGTCGTAGCGGTAGTAGCCCGAGCAGGTGAACAGGAACGAGCAGGTCAGCTCGACCGTCTCGGCGGTGTCGTCGCGGTGGGCGTGCACCGTCCAGCGGGCCCGCCCGCTGTCCCACTCGGCGCGCACGACGCGGTGCCGGAAGCGGATGTGGTCGGTGACGCCGTGCTCCTGCGCGGTCCGGCGGACGTAGTCGCGGATGGCGTCGCCGTCGGCGATGGCCTTCGGGTCCGTCCACGGCCGGAACGAGTAGCCGAGGGTGAACATGTCGGAGTCGGAGCGGACGCCGGGGTAGCGGAACAGGTCCCAGGTGCCGCCGATCGCGTCGCGGGCCTCCAGCACCGCGTACGTCTTGTCCGGACAGTGGCGGCGCAGGTGGCAGGCGGCGCCGACGCCGGACAGGCCGGCACCGACGACGAGCACGTCGACGTGGTCCGTGGCCATCTCGTCTCCCGTCCGCGGATGTGACACCGGACACTAGCCACGGCCGTCGACGCCAGTCAACACCCTGTCGAGTCCCGTCGACACCGTGTCGATCCGGTGTAGAGTCAGCGGCCATGACGCCCGCCCGTACGGCAGCCGGGAGCGCCACCGCGCGCGGACGTCGCGGGGCGCGGTCGGCGGGGGACGAACGCGAGTCGGCCATCCTGGCCACCGCCGAGCGGCTGCTGCGGCAGCGGGCCGTCGCCGACGTCTCCGTCGACGACCTGGCGCGGGGCGCGGGCATCTCCCGGCCCACCTTCTACTTCTATTTCCCCTCCAAGGACGCGGTGCTGCTGACGCTGCTGGACCGGGTCACCGAGGAGGCCGACGCCGCGGCCGGCGACGTGCTGGAGCGGCTGGCCGAGGATCCGCGGGCACGGTGGCGGGAGCTGATCGACCGGTTCCACGAGACGTTCGGCGCCCACCGGGCGGTGGTGCTGGCCTGCGCGCAGGTGCGCGGCACCAACGCCGAGGTGCGCCGGCTGTGGGCGAGCGTGCTGGAACGCTGGGTGCAGGCGATCGAGACCGCGATCGAGGCCGAGCGCCGCCGCGGCGCGGCCCCCGACGGCGTGCCGGCCCGCGACCTGGCCATCGCGCTCAACTCGATGAACGAGCGCGTCTGGTACGCCACGTTCGCCGGCGACGGGCCGGCCGTGGCCGAGCGGGACGTGGTCGACGTGCTGCTCGACGTCTGGCTGGCCGCGATCTACCGCACCACCGCTCCCCCGCCGACCTGACCCCGCCGGGCGGCTTCCGCCCAGGTGGTCGAGCGCGACGTCCGATTGCCGCCAGCATCGGCCGGATGGCGGGCGCAGAGTCGTGGGCGGGGCCGCCGCCGTGGTCCCGCCCACGATGAAAGGCGGAAGTGTGCACGTGGTTCCCGGTCTGAAGGTGCTCTACTTCGGAACTCCGGTGGTCCTGGTCAGCTCGCGCAACCCGGACGGCACGGCGAATCTCGCGCCGATGTCGTCGGCGTGGTGGCTGGGGCAGCACGCCATGCTCGGGCTCGGCGACAGCGGCCGGACCACCGCCAACCTGCTGCGCGAACGCGAGTGCGTGCTCAACCTGCCGTCCTCGGCGATGGTCGACGCGGTCGACCGGATCGCGCTCACCACGGGCCGGCCGGACGTGCCGGCGCACAAGCTGCGCCAGGGCTACCGGTACGAGCCGGACAAGTTCGCCGTGGCCGGGCTGACCGCGCAGCCCTCGGAGCTGGTCCGGGCACCCCGGGTCGCGGAGTGCCCGGTCCAGCTGGAGTGCCGGGTGATCGCGGCCCACCCCTTCGCCGGGGCCGGCGTACGGGCCACCGCCTTCCAGGTCGAGGTGCTGCGCGCGTACGTCGAGGAGGAACTGGTCATCCCCGGGACGAGCCACGTGGACCCGCTGCGCTGGGACCCGCTGATCATGAAGTTCTGCGAGTTCTTCGGCGGCGGGCACAACGTGCACCCGTCCCGGCTCGCCGCGGGCTGGGAGATGCCCCACCGGCTCGGCGTCGCCGCCGGTTGAGCCCGCCGGGCCCGGTCAGCCGCCCGGCCTCCGGGTGAAGTCCATCGTCCAGTTAATCTCCCAGGTGCGCCCGCCGTCGGTGGAGAACGCCTGCTCCCAGCGGCAGGAGGTCGCGGTGACCCCCGACCAGACGAACCGGCACCGGATCGGCCGGCCCTCGTCGACGTCGTCGGCGAAGAACGTGCCGACGCCGCCGGTGAACCGGCCCACCACCGGCGGCAGCTCCAGCACCCCGTGCCGGCTGTTCAGCCAGTAGATCGACCAGGTGCCGGCGGCCGGGTCGAGGATCCGCACGGTGGCCCCGGAGAAGCCCCGGGTGGGAAAGGTGATCTCGTCGAAGCTGCCGGCGCCGCCGAAGAAACTGCCGGCCACGGAGACGCCGGGAAACTCGTCCCAGTCGTCGCTGCCGACGTGCCGCTCGCGCAGGCGCCGGTTGGCCACGTCCCAGGTGCCGACGAGGAAGTCGAAGTCACCCATCAGCGGCCCACCGGCCCCTCGGCGCGGGTGTCGGCGAGCCAGCCGGCGAGGTCCGGGCGCTCCGGCGCCAGCACGTGCCGGGCCCAGGCGGCCCGCTCGTGTTCCAGCACGCCCAGCTCCCAGACGCAGCCCGCCCACGGGCGGGTTAGGTCGACGAAGCGGGTGGGGTCGTCGTCCGGGCAGTCCAGGGCGGGCTGGCCGGCCGCCGCGACGCGCACCTCGACCACGTTGTCCCAGACCCAGCTGTACGCCAGCAGGTACGCCCCCGTGTCGGCGCCCCGGTGCAGCACCACCCAGCCCGCCGACGGGGTGTCGTCGCCGTCGCGGGCCGGCAGCAGGCGGGGCAGCACCGCGTACGCGGCCCGTTCCACCTCCGGCTCGATCCGCCGTTCCGGTTGGTCGACGTGGTAGCGCTTGAGTTGACGGCCGGCGACCGTGAGAGGTCCCGGCACCCGCAGTTCCTTGTCGCGAAATGCCATGCCGGGACGGTACGGACACTTCACTGACAGCTAGTGTCAGCGGAGTGCGGGCCAGTCGACTCCTCTCCCTGCTGATGCTGCTCCAGGCTCACGGGCGAATGACCGCGGCGCAGCTCGCCGAGCGGCTGGAGGTGTCCACCCGCACCGTCTACCGGGACGTCGAGTCGCTGCACGCGGCCGGCATCCCGCTCTACGGCGAGGCGGGGCACGCCGGCGGCTACCAGCTCGTCGAGGGCTGGCGTACGCGGCTGACCGGGCTGACCGCGCAGGAGGCGGAGCGACTCTTCCTCGCCGGCCTGCCCGGGCCCGCCGCGGAGCTGGGTTACGGGGCGGCGGTGGCCGCGCTCCAGCTCAAGCTGCACGCCGCGCTCCCGCCCGAGCTGGCCGACCGGGCCGCGCGGATCCAGGAACGGTTCCACCTGGACACCCCCAACTGGTACGCCGACGGCGACGCCTCGCCGCACCTGCCGGAGGTGGCCGAGGCGGTCTGGCGGCAGCGGCGGATCGCGGTGCGCTACCGCAGCTGGGCCGGGGAGGTCGACCGGGTGCTGGAGCCCTACGGGCTGGTCCTCAAGGGCGGCCGGTGGTACGCGGTCGCCGCCCGACGCGGCCGGGACGAGCCGGCCACCTACCGCGTCAACCAGGTCCTGTCGCTGACCACGCTGGACGAGGGGTTCGCCCGGCCGGCCGGGTTCGACCTGCCCGCCTGGTGGCGGGCGCACGTGGTGCGGTTCCGGGCCCACCTGCACCGCGACGACGCCACGGTCCGGCTCTCCGCACGGGGCCGGGAGCGGCTCGGGGAGATCGGAAGCGAGCTGGTGGTGGCGTCCGTGGACGCCACCGCCGGGCCACCCGACGAGGCCGGCTGGGTGACGGCCGTCATCCCGATCGAGTCGCTCACCCACGCGCACGGCGACCTGCTGCGGCTCGGCGCGGACGTGGAGGTGCTGGCCCCGGCCGCGCTGCGCGAGCGGCTCGCCGCCACCGCCGCCGACCTCGCCGCCCTCTACGCCCCGCGCCCCGTGCCCGAGGTGTCGTCGCCCTCCTGACCTTCCGACCGTCCGGCGGCCTGACAACGGCCCGGCGAGGGGCCCGCCGCGACGGCAATCCGACACCCTGCGGCGATCCTTCGACCACTCGGCGTATTGCCTGCCGGTCGGTGGAGTCGTTGAGTGGGCAGGGGAAGGCTTCGGCCGCCGCGTCAGCAGGCCCGGGAGGCGATCGTGGGGCTCATCCAGATCGAGGGCACGGCCGAGGTGCTGCGCGGGCTGCGCGGCATGGCCGGGCTCGACCTGATCGACCCGAGCGCCGCGTCACTGGGCGCGGACCGCTACCGCATCTCGGCGTACGCGCCGGAGGAGCTGATCCCCGAGCTGGAGGCGCGCGGCGCCCAGGTGCGGGTGATGATGTCGTCCGGCCAGTTCGACGACTTCCATGCCGAGGTCGCGCAGCACCTCGCCCCGCCACCGGAGGCGTCGGCCCCGCCGGAGAGCACCGGGGAGCGCTGAGGTGCCCCCGCCGTATCCGGACATCACCGCGCCGCTGCGCGCGCAGGAGATCGAGGACGCGCTCGCCGACCTCGCCGCGAGCTTCCCCGCGCTGTGCACCCGGACGGTCTTCCCGACGAAGACGGCCAGGGATCGGACGCACAGCTACGTCAGGATCGCCAACGGCAGCGGCCCGAACCGGCCGGCGGCGCTGGTCGTCGGCGGGGTACACGCCCGCGAGTGGGCGCCGCCCGACGCGCTGGTCACCCTCGCCCGCAACCTGCTGGTGTCGTACACGTCGGGCACCGACATCGTCTTTCCGGCGATGACCGTCACCCCGCTGGTCGGCGCCCCGGTCCGCTACCGCGCCTGGCGGATCCCGGCGGCCGACGTCAACGACATCGTCACGAAGCTCGACCTCTACATCCTGCCGCTGCTCAACCCCGACGGGCGGGAGCACGACCTGACCCACCTCAGCGAGCCGGGCTGGCGCAAGAACCGCAGCCCGCAGGCGGGCGGTGAGATCGGCGTCGACCTGAACCGCAACTTCGACATCATCTGGCGTTTCGAGGACTACTACGACGTGGCGCTCTACCGCGCCCGGTACGGCTCCGACCCGGCCTCCACGTCGCCGGCCGACGACACCTACCGCGGCCCGTCGGCGCATTCCGAGGTGGAGACCCGCCACCTGGAGTCCCTGCTGGACACCCTGCCGATCCACTACTACGCGGACGTGCACATGTTCGGCCGCAACATCCTCTACTCCTGGGGGCTGGAGGAGGACGGCGACGATCCGGCGATGAACTGGCGGGCGCCCGCCTTCGCCGGGACCCGGGACGGGCTGATCGCCGGGGATCCGGCGCTGCCAGCGGGCCGGACCGACTACAAGGAATATCTCCCCGACGACCCGCCGCACCGGATCCGCTCGCGGGCACGGATGATCGCCACGGCGATGCACGACGAGATCCTCCGGTCGGCCGGGGTGGATCCCGCCGCTCCCGTCTCCACGACCCAGCGCGCCCACTCCGAATACACGGTCGGGCAGAGCGCGTTCCTCTACCTTCCGGTCGGCGGCGGGCCGAACTCCGGGTGCAGCGACGACTACGCGTGCAGCCGGCAGTTCGCGCTGCCGAACCGGCAGCCGATCTTCGCGTACACCCTCGAGACGGGACACGCCGAGGAGCAGGGCTTCCACTGCAACTACGCCAACCCGCCCGGCCACTTTCGCAAGATCAACCGTGAGATCCACGCGGCGGTGACGGCACTGCTCAGGGTCGCGGCGAGGTCCCCGCTGCCCGCCTCCGGGGGAGGCGGGGGCGGCTGCCTCATCGCCACCGCCGCGCTGGGGCACCCCGGCCATCCCGACGTGCGCTACCTGCGGCACCTGCGCGACGAGCGGCTGCGGGCCACGCCGCGCGGCGCGCGGGCCGCCGACGCGCTGGACCGGGTCTACTACAGCTTCAGCCCGGCCGTGGCCCGGCTGCTGCGGCGGCACCGCCGGGCGCGCACGGCCGTGCGGGTCGGGCTGATCCGACCGCTCGTCGCCGCCCTGCGCCTGCTCCTCGGGCCCGAGCGGGCACCCACGCCGAGTCGGAGCGCATCCGCCGGCGGATCACCCCCGGGCTGGACCGCATCCGCCGCCGGGTCACCGCCGGAGCGGGCCGGTCGCACCGCCGAGCCGCCGCCGGGCGGGCGGCGCGGCGGCACCGGGACGGGGGGTGGGCACTGATGGCCGGGACCGCCGAGCAGCTCGCCGTCGAACTGGCCCGGCTCTTCGACCCGGTCACCGAGCGGCTGGCCGCCGGGCAACTGGTCGACCTCTTCGCCGAGCTGGGCCTGCCGCTGCCCGGCCCGGTCGCGGGCGCGCCCGGGGTGGTCGCCGCCGCCGGCGCCGCCGGCACCGCCCTGGCCGCCCTCCCGCCGGCGGTCACCGCGCTGGTCGACGCGATCGCCGACGACGACAGCGCCGCGGTCGCCGCCGCCCTGGGCGACCTGCTGCCGCTGATCGTCGACGCCGTCGACGCCGTCCGGGCCCTGGCCGGCGCGGTGCAGTCCGCGTACGCCGGGGGCGGTGCGGTCAGCACACCGTTGGCCGCGATCCTCGCCGACCTGCCGCGACGCCTGGTCGACTGGACCGCCGCCAGCTACCTGCTGGACCGTCGGCCGGCGCTCGGCCGCGCCCTCGCCCTGTTCGGGCTGGTCGACAACGTCGCCGTGCCCGCCGACGGGGACCGGCCCGCCTACCTGCGGCGCGGGCTCCGACTGGACCGGCTCGGGGTGCTGCTCGACGACCCGGCCGCCGCGCTGCGCCAGGTGTACGGCTGGGGCGAGCCCACCCTGGACGCCGCGCTGCTGCTCGCCCGGCTGCGCGACTGGCTGACCGCCGTCGGTGTGCCGGCGGTGGTGCTGGCCGGGCCCGGCGGCCGGCCCGAGCTGGCCGCGTTCCTGTTCCGGCTGCACGCCGTGGCGGGACTGCCCCCGGGCACGCCCACCCCGCTGGAGCTGACCCTCGACGTGTTCGACTTCGGCGGGCTGGACATCCCCCTGCCGATCGGCGACGCCTGGGCGGTACGCCTGCGTGGCCAGGGCAGCCTCGACCTCGGCGCCGCCCTGCGCGTCGAACCGCCCGCCACGCTGCGCCCGCAGGCCCCCGCTCCCGGGGTCGCCGGGGAGCTGACCGTGTCGGTGGAGCGGCTGCCCGCCGGCCCCGGGCCGATGGTGCTCTTCGGCGAGGCCGACGGCACCCGGCTCACGGCCACCGCCGTCCGGGCCGCCGTCGGCGCCGCGTTCACCGCCGACGGGGGCGGGGTGAGCGCCCGGCTGATCGTCGACGCCGAGGTCGCCGCGGGCCGCCTGGTGATCGCCTTCGGCGGCGCCGACGGCTTCCTGTCCAGCGTGCTGCCGGCCACCCTGGAGGTCGACTTCGACCTCGGGCTGCACTGGGACCCGGTGGACGGGCTGACCCTGCGCGGCGGCGCCGGCCTGGTGCTCGCCGTACCCCTGGCGGTGCGCCTGGGCCCGCTGCGCCTGGACCGGCTCGACCTGGCCCTGCGCCCCGGCGCGGCCGGCATCACCCTGGAGGTCCGCCTCACCGGCGGCATCGACCTCGGGCCGTTCGCGGCGAGCGTGGCCGGCATCGGCGTCGGCGCCGACCTGGCCGTCCGCGACGGCAACCTCGGCCCGGTCGACCTGACCTTCCGCTTCCTGCCGCCCACCGGGCTCGGCATGGTCGTGAACGCCGGGCCGGTCACCGGCGGCGGCTTCATCGGCTTCGACGAGCCGGCCGGCCGCTACTCGGGCGTCCTCGCGCTCAAGCTCGGCGTGGTCGGGGTGGAGGCGGTCGGCCTGCTCGACACCCGGCTGCCCGGCGGCGCGCCCGGCTACGCGCTGCTGATCCTGCTGCGGGCCAGCTTCCCGCCGATCCAGCTCGGCTTCGGCTTCGCACTCTCCTCCGTCGGCGGGCTGCTCGCGCTGAACCGGCAGACCGACGTGGACGCGCTGCGTGCCCGGATGGCCTCCGGCACCGTCGGGCGGATCCTGGCCCCGGAGGACCCGGTCCGCAACGCCCCGGTGCTCCTGGCCGACCTGGCCGCGGTCTTCCCGCCCACGCCCGGCGTGATCGTGGTCGGGCCGACGCTGCAACTGTCCTGGGCGGAGCTGGTCCGCTTCGACATCGGCGTGTTCATCGAGCTGCCCGGCCCGCGCAAGATCGTGATCCTCGGATCGGCGCGCGCGGGCATCGAGAACCCGTCGGGCGGTCGGCCCTACCTCCAGATCCGGCTGGACATCCTGGGCGTGGTCGACTTCGCGCAGCAACTGGTCGCCTTCGACGCGGTCCTGATCGACAGCCACCTGCTGGAGATCCTCGAACTGACCGGCGGCGCGGCGTTCCGGCTCAGCTACGGCGCCGAGCCGTACGTGGTGCTGACCGTCGGCGGCTTCCACCCGGCGTACAACCCGGCGCCCCTGGTCTTCCCCGCCAGCCTGACCCGGATCGCGATGACCCGCGGCGAGCCCGACGACCTGCTCTACTTCCGCTTCGAGGGCTACTTCGCGGTCACCACGAACACGCTGCAGTTCGGCGCGGCCGTCGAGGTCATCGTCAACCTGGGGCCGTTCAACATCCGGGGCTTCCTCGGCTTCGACGCGCTGATCCGGTTCCAGCCGTTCCACTTCGACTTCGCCATCCACGCCTCGGTGCGGGTGCGCTGGCGCAGCCGCACCCTGGCCGGGCTGGACCTCACGGGCAGCATCTCCGGCCCCGGCCCGGTGGTCTTCCACGGCAGGGTCACCCTGGAGATCCTGTTCTTCGAGATCACCTTCGAGGAGACCATCACCCTCGGCTCCTCCACGCCGCCGGCCGTCACGCCGGTCGCCTCGGCCGTGGCCGAGCTCGCCGGGGAACTCGCCGACCCGGCCAACCTGCGCAGCACCGGCGCGACCGACGCCGCCGTGGTCGTCGAGCCGGCCCGCACCGCCGCGCTGCCCGTGGTCTCGCCGCTGGGCCAGGCCGTCTGGACCCAGGAACGCGCCCCGTTGGACCTGCTGCTGCAACGCTTCGAGGGCGCGCCGCTGACCCGGCCGGAGACGGTCACCGCCACCGGCCCGCAGGTCACCGGCACCGAGGTCGACTGGTTCGCGCCGGGCGGCTTCGCCGACCTCACCGACGCCGACGCGCTGAACCGGCGCGCCTTCGAACGGCTCACCGCCGGCGTCCGCCTGGGCGGCGAGGGCGCCGACGCCGGGCCGTCCACGCTGCTCACCGTCACCGTCAAGCAGATCCGGCTGCCGGCGCCGCCGGTGCTGCTCACCGCCCTCGCGTTGCCCCGGTGGCTGCTCGCCGCGACGGCCGGCCGCACCGGTCGGCCCGAACGCGACCCGGTCACCCCGGCGATGGGCGTGCGGGACGAGACCTGGGCCGTGCACGGCGCCGGGGGCGCGGTGACCACCGGGCTGTCCCAGGCGCAGGCGCACCAGCTGGCCACCGTGGGCGGCGCCGGGGCCGCCGTCGCGGCGACCGACCCCGTGCCGGCGATGAGCTTCTAGAGGGGCGGCGAGGATGGCCGACGAACAGCTCACCTTCCACGGATGGTCGCGGGAGCGGATCGCCGCGCTGGCCACCGGCGTGCAGGACGGGCGGCCCCGGGTCGAGACGGCCGTCACCCTCACCGGCACCGACGCCGCCGGCGCGACCACCACGGCCGCCACCGGCACGGTACGGTTCCTGCTCGCCGGCCCGGCCGACGTGGTCCGCCTCGCCCCCGGGGCGATAACCCGCCGCTACCCGACGCCCGGCGCCGTCGACCACGAGTCGGACCGCTGCCCGCACGTGGAGTTCGCCGACGCGACCCTGCCGTGGCGGTACACCCCGGCGCCCCGCCCGGCCGCCGGCACCGGCGCGCAGCATCCCTGGCTGGTGCTGGTCGTCGGGCTGGACGGCGACGAGCTGACCCTCGCCGGGGACCAGGTGACGCTCAGCCCGGCCGTGCAGGCGCTGCACCCGCTGGGCACCGGCGCGACGGCGTACCGGTGGGCGCACCTGCAGGTGGACAGCGCCGGGAGGCGGATCGCCCGGCTGCTTTCCGGTCGGCCCCTCACCCCGGGCACCGACTACGTCGCGGCGCTGGTGCCGGCGTACGACCCGGCGGGGCAGCCGCGGTGGACGGGCACCGGTCCGGCCACCGTGCCCTGCTACGACACCTGGCGGTTCCGCACCGCCACCCCGGCGGGAAGCTTCGAGGACCTGGCCGCCGCGCTGCGCCCCGGCGCCGCCGAGCCGGAGACCGGCCGGGCGCCGCTGGACTACCCTCGGGTGCCCACCGCCGGCGACCTGGCGGTACGCGGCGCGCTCGCCCCGCTCGGCGGCACCGACGCGGCGCTGCCCGGCGAGGTCCACGACGACCTGGACGCGCTGCGCACCCCGGCGCGGGACGACCGGGGCCGGCCGATCGTCGGGCTGCCCCGCTACGGCGAGGCGTGGCGGGCCGGTGCCCCGGAGGAGACCACCTGGGGCGGCAGCCTGAACACCGACCCCCGGGACCGGGGGGTGGCCGGGCTCGGGCTGGAGCTGGGCATCCGCCTCCAGGAGGAACTGGCCGCCGAGGCCCGCGCCCACCAGGGCGCGCTCGCCGAGGCACGGCAGCGGATCCGGGACCTGGTGCTCGGCCTGCACGCCGCGGGCGGGCTGTGGCGGCGGCGGACGCCCGCCGACGCGTACGAGCGGCTCTGGCTGCTCGGGCCGGCGCTGGGCCGCGTGGTCACCCCGGACGGGACGGTGGCCGCGCTCGCCACCGCCGCGGACCGGCCGCTGCCGGCGGGGCTGTTCTCCGGCGCGGCCCGGCGGATCCTGCGCGCCGGGCCGGCGCGCACCGCGCTTACCGCCGCCGGCGCGGTGCCGGCGGGCGAGGTGCTCAAGGCCGCCAACCGGTGCCCGCGCCCGCCGCGCCCGGGCGCCGACGGACTCCCGCTGGACGACCTCGGCATCGACCTTGACGACCTGGAGGAACGTCGACGTCGGGCGGCGGAGACCGGGGAGGTGGACCTGCACGCCGCCGCCGGGCGGGCGAAGGAGTTGGCCGAGGCCGCCCACCCGAAGCTGCGCGACCTGGCGCACGCGGTGGCGGAGCGGCTCGCCCGGGCGGCGCACGCCGGGTCACCGGCGCCGTGGGCCGAGGCCCTCGCCCTGCTGGCCGCCGCCGCGACCGTCGACGACCGCGCCGAGCGGGAGCTGGAGCGACTCGCCGCCGCCCTGCAGGAGCTGCTGGAACGCTGGCCGAAGCCGGCCGGCGAGGACGACCTGCCGGCGCTGCTGGACGGGCTGGCCGAGCCGGAGCCGGTGGAACCGCCGTGCCGCCCGGTCGACCTGGACGCTCTGGCCGCCGGGGTGGCCGCCGCGTTCGACCCGACCGGCCCCGGCGCCGCCGCCCGGGTACGGGTGCTGTCCACCATCGACGGTCTGGACCCGGCGCAGCCGCTCGCCCCGCCGGAGGTCTGCGTCGGGCTGGACCGACCGGTCTGGGCCGACCTGCGCGACGCCTTCGACGAGTGGCTGCTGCCCGGGGTGGGCGCGCTGCCGGAGAACTCGGTGATCGCGGTGGAGACCAACCCCCGCTTCGTCGACGCCCTGCTGACCGGCCTGAACACCCAACTCCTCGGCGAGCTGCGGTGGCGCAACATCCCGGTGGCCACCGGCTGCACCCCGCTGCGGGTGTTCTGGAGCAGGGCCGACACCGGCACCGGCGCCCGCGTCGACGACATCACCGGCATCGGGAACTGGCCGGACGACAGCGGCCTGGGCACCCCGGCGCACCGCCCGGCCGGCGCCTCGGGCCGGGACCTGGTCGTGGTGATCAAGGGGCGACTGTTCCTCCGCTATCCGGCCACCGTGGTGTATCTGGTCACCGCCGAGCACGCCGGCACGGTCGACTTCGGACAGGACCCGCCGGCCGGGGCGGTCCGGGTGCTGCCCAGCTTCCAGGGGCGCATCGGCACCGACGTGACCTTCTTCGGCTTCCAGGGGTTCGACCCGGCGGACGTGCTGCGGCACTGGCTGGTCTTCGAGGAACCCCCGGCCGGCTACCGCTTCGCCAACGACGCCTCGACCTCCCCGGTGCCGGAGACCTGGGCGCGGAGCAGCTTCGCCCGCCCGGTGCGGGTGCTCATCCGCGGCGACCACCTCGACCCGGAAGGACCGTGATGGCGGAACCAGTCGTCGGCGTGCTGCTGCCGGTGCGGATCGAGACCCGGTTCTCCCCCGGCCTGCTGCGCCTGCTGGTGGTGCCGGACGAGCCCTGGTTCGCCCGGCACGACCCGCGGGTGTCGCCGGGCGAGGTCGACGCGGTGCGGCGTTATCTCGACGCCGGGGGCGGCGAGGTCGCCTGGCGCGAGCTGACCGTCCACGTCGGCGGGGCACGGGCGGTCTGGCTGGTCCGGACGCTGGCCGTCACCGCCCCCGACGGCACCACCGCGCTGCGGCCGGTCGGCGCGGACGAGCTGCGCACCGAGCCGGCCTTCCCCCGGATCGAGGAGTTCCCGGACACGCTGCACGTCTGGCTGGCCCGCGGCGGCGGCCCGCCGGCGCAGGTGTTGACCCTCACCGTCGACCGGGGCCGGCTCGCGGTCGACTTCCCCGACCCGGACGCCCCGGCGGACCGGCGGTGGTGGGAGAACTGGGACGAGGCCGTCGAGGCGGGCCTGGCCGGGAAGGTGCCGCTGGACGGCGACCCGTCCGACATCGACGCGCTCTACGTCACCGGTCTCGGCGACGGCGACCCGGGCGCGCTGTTCGGCAGCCACCGCGACGAGGGGCGGCTGTCCCTGCTGGCCCCCGGCTCGGCGACGAACACGGTGGACGGCGCGCCCGCCGCGCCCGTCACCGGGGACCCGGCGGCCTGGTGGGGGGTGCTCAC
Organism: Micromonospora sp. NPDC052213; assembly: GCF_040679695.1. Classification (NCBI taxonomy): domain Bacteria; kingdom Bacillati; phylum Actinomycetota; class Actinomycetes; order Micromonosporales; family Micromonosporaceae; genus Micromonospora; species Micromonospora sp. NPDC052213. Next base: position 2,475 of record NZ_JBFAVI010000121.1, on the reverse strand, counting down.
CGGTGCGCCCACCGACACCGACCGGCTGGTCTCCGCCACGCTCACCGGCGACCCGGGGCTGCTCGGCGCCCTGCCCGGCACGTCCGAGCCGCACCGGCGCTGGGCGGGCGCGGCGGTGGCCGGGCTCTGGCCGGCGCTGTGGGGTTTCGCCGGGGCGGACGTGTGGGCGCTGCCGACCGGCGCCGCCGCCGAGTGGGCGCCCGGCGCGTTGCTGCCCGAGGGGCCGTTCCCGACGCTGCGCGTCGGCCCCCAGCCATACGGGCTGCTGCCGGCCACGGTGCTGCGCCGGTGGGTGCCCGAGCCGAAGGACCCGCCGGTCGAGGCGGGCCTGGTCGAGCCGCTGTCCCACCTGCGCGCCGAGTACGCCGCCGCCGCCGAGCAGCGGGGCACAGTGGTCGGGGCGTCCACCGAGGAGCTGCTCGACCTGATCGCTCAGGTGCCGACCTCGCCGCTGTTCCGGCACCGCCGGGCCTGGCCGCTGGAGCTGTGGTGGCTGGTGCTGCTCCTGCTCGGCTACGGCGCGTCCTGGTCCGACCTGGACGCCGCCTGGCGGCGCCGGCACCCCGACGCCGAGCGGCTGGGTCTGGCGCCGCACCGCCGCTACGGGGCCACGGGCGCGCCCCGCCGGCTGGAGATCCCGCTCGTGACGCCGGACGGCCTGCCCGCCGGCACCGGCGTCGCCGACGTGCTGAAGCGGCTGGTGGAGGTCGCGGAGGAGCAGCCGTGGGCGTACGCGAACCGCGCGACCCTGGAGAAGGAACTGCTCAGGGAGTACCCGCTGGACAGCCTGCTGCTGCGGCTCGCCGTCCGGTCGTTGCAGGTGGCGATCGGCGACGTGGGGCGGGCGCTGGCCGGCGAGGCCCCGCCCGGCCCGGAGCCGGTGGCCCGGGACGCCGCCACCGCCGGCCGGCTCCAGGGCTGGATCGCCGACACCCCCACCGCCGCGCTGCACGGGCCCACCCCGCAGGCCCGCGCCTACGAGCGGGTGGTCGACGGGCTGCTCGCGCTCGGCGAGATCGAGCCGCCCCGGTTGGAACGGCTGCTGCGCGCCACCGTGGACACCGCCGCGTACCGGGTCGACCCGTGGCTGCTGGGGCCGCCCACCCGGCGGCTGCACGACCTGGTGGAACAGCAGGCGGCCAAGCCCCGGCTCGGGGCGTACGGCTGGGTGGACCGGCCCCGGCCGGGCGCCCCCGGGCCCACGGCCGCCGGTCTGATCCACGCGCCGTCGGCCGGGCAGGGTCTCGCCGCCACGGTGCTGCGGGACCGGGCGGTCAGCGACCCGTCGCCCCGCTGGGACCTGGACCTCACGTCCCGGTCGGTCCGCGACGCCGACCGGATCGCCGAACACGTCCGGGTCGGCGCGCACCTGGCCGAGGCCCTCGGCCGCGAGGTGGAGCGGGTGGTGGGCACGCCGGCCGACGTGGAGCGGCTGCGCCGGGACTTCCCCGTCCGCACCGAGCACGCCGGTCGGCGGGTCTGCGACGGGCTGGCCGTGCTGACCGCCCCGCCGGGCGACCTCGGGCTGGACCCGGACCGCCTGGCCGGCCTGGACCGGCTGCGCGTCGCCATGGACGCCTACGGGGACCTGCTGGTCGCCGAGGCCGTGCACCACGTCACCGAGGGCCGGGCCGAGGTGGCCGGGGCGGCGCTCGACGCCGCCGCCGGGTTGACCCGTCCGCCGCGGCTGGGGCTGCTGCGCACCCCCCGCGAGGGGCGGGCGGTGGGCACCGGCGTGGTCGTCGTCCTGCCGCACGTCGCCGACGCGGCACTGCCGGCCGACCCGACCGACCGGGCCACCCTCGCCCCGGCGGCCCTGGCCGACCCGGCGACCGCCGCGTTCCTGGCCACCCAGGTCGGCCCCGACTGGACGTTCGAGGTCGCCGCCGGTGGGCTCGTCGCCACCGTCACCCTCGACGCGTTGGGGCTCGGGCCGGCGGACGCGCTGGCCCTGGCGCGCACCGACCTGGAGCGCCTCGCCGTCGCCGCCGGTGCCGCCGCGCTCGGCGCGGAGCCGGCCGCGGCCACGCTGACCGGCGGCGACGGCGCCGCCCGCTACGAGGCCGCCGCGCGGCTGGTCGCCCTGATCGGCCGCCACCCGGCCGACCCGGACGCGACGGCCGAGCGGCCGGACTCCGCCGACCCGCCCGCCGCCGCGCACGCCGACCTGCTGGCCCGCTACGCCCGGGTCCGGGACACGGCGGCGGCCCTGGCCGCCCGGCTCGCCGCCGAGCTGGCGCTGACCGCGGGCGACGGGGGCATCGGCGGCGCCGACCCGGCGGTGCTGGCCCGCCTGGTCACCGCCGCCCGCGCCTGGGGCCTCGCCCCCGACCCGGCGCCGACGGAGGCGTCGGGCGCGGAGGCCGCGCAGCGGCGGCTGGTGGCGCAGGCCGTCCGGGTGCGGGTGCTGCTCGACGCGCGGCTCGACGCCGCCGCCGACACCGCGCCGGCCGGCCCGGGGAGGGCGACCCCGGG
>NZ_JBFAVI010000120.1:0-21625 GCF_040679695.1 Micromonospora sp. NPDC052213 | reverse complement strand
GGCGGGCGCGGGGCCCCGGGCGGGGGCGTGAACGGGGCCGTGATGCACACCCGGGTCGACCGGGCTTCCGCCCGGTTCTGGGCGGGTCGGACCGCCGGCTCGCGGCCTCACTCGGTGCGGATGCCGTCCGGCCGGGTCAGCCGCCACAGCGCCGGCAGGCTGAGCCCGGTTACCAGCAGCACCACCGCCGCGCCCAGCCCGGTGGAGATGCCCAGCGCCGGCCAGGCGACCGTGACCGGCTCCCGCACCATGCGCAGCAGCACCGCGCCGAGACCCAGCCCGAAGACCACCGCCAGGACGAGCCCGATCACCACCGGCACGGCGGTCTGCCACAGCACCGACCAGCTCAGCGTGCCGCGCCGGGTGCCGACCGCGACCAGCATCGCCAGCAGCCGGCGGCGCTCCCGTAGCTGCTCCAGCACGCCGACCAGCATGCTGGCCCCGATCAGCAGCAGGGTGACCGCCGCGCCGACGTAGAGGCCGCGCCGGATGTTGACGAACTGGGTGGCCTGCGTGGTCTCGGTCAGGGTGAGCACCGAGGCGAACGGGTCGACGCCGGCGGCGACGTTGCGGACGTGCTCCAGCGCGTCCAGCCGGTCGGGCGCGAACCGCAGGTACGCGTCCGCGCGCAACGGGCCCAGCCGGGCGGCGTCGACCGCACCGGGGGTGGCCAGCACGCTGGTCTGCGCGTGGCCGGCGGGGCCGGGACGAATCGGCGCCTCCCGGGCGTCCCGGGGGATCTGCCAGGCCGACCCGTCGACGTCCGGCACCGTGACGGTGGCGCCCGGCCGGATCTCCGCCTGCGGCGCCGTGGCGTCGCGGACCAGGAAGACGTCGCCGTCGGCGCACCCGTCGAGCCGGGCGAACTCGGCCAGCGCGGCGCAGTCGCCGATCCGCAGGTCGACCAACGTGCCGCCCCCGGCGGCCCCGACGACGCTCCGCAGGGTGGCGTTGCTGGCGGTCACGCCGGGCGCGGCGGCCAGCCGGCCCAGCGCCGCGGCGGCGTCGGGGCGGGCGGGGAACTCCACCTGCGCCTGGGCCCGCGACGTGTCCTGCCCGGTGGCGACGGTGAACCGGTCGGAGACGCCGGCGAAGAGCATCTGCAGCCCGATGGTGCCCGCCACGGCGACCGCGATGCCGTTGACCAGGCGCGCCGAGGCGGCGCTGTCGAGCTGGATGCGCCGCACCGCGAGCTGCCACGGCACGGGACCGCCGCGCAGCCGGCGTACCAGCAGGTCCGTCAGCCAGGGCAGCAGGGTGACCACGCCGATCAGCAGCAGCACCGCGCCGGCCGCCGTCTGCTGCTCGGCGCCCAGCGGGGCGACACCGGCGGCGCCGGCCAGCAGCAGCCCGAGCCCGGCGGCCGGCAGCAGCAGCCGCCACGCCAGCCGGCGGCGCACCGGCGTCGCGCGCCGGGTCACCCCGAGCGGCTCGACGAGCACCGTGCGCATGGACACCAGGGTCACCACGACGGCGAGCGCCGGCACCGCCACCACCACGGCGGCGACCAGCGGCAGCGGCGGGCGCACGTCCGCGGCGTACACGCTGAGGTCCATCAGGGTGACCAGCGGCGCCACCTGGCGGCCGAGCGCGAAGAGCGCGCCGCCGACCGCGACGCCGAGCAGCGCGGCGCTCGCGGCCTCCCCGGCGGCGATCCGCCGGACCATCGCGGCGTCCGCGCCCACCAGCCGCAGCGCGGCCAGCCGCCGGTCGCGGCGTTCGCTGCCGAACCGCACCGCCGCGCCGAGGAAGACGGCGATGGGCAGCAGCAGGACGACGAAGATGACGACCACCAGCACCATCAGCACCGGGGCGAAGCCCTCGCCGGGCAGCCCGCCGCCGAACGCGTCCAGCCGGGTCGCGCCGTCGTCCGCGCTCAGCCGGTCGCTGCCCAGGTAGAAGGCCAGTTCCTGGGGGCCGGCCAGGCCCTCGTCGCCGATGGTCCCGGTGACCCGGGCCCCGCCCAGCCGGGGTGCGAACAGTGCGCCGTCGGCGGAGTCGAGCAGGTCGCGCAGCGCGGGGGAGACCACGACCTCGCCCGCGCGGGGCAGCGTCGCCACGCCCGGCGGCGTCGGTGCGGCCGGCCCCTCGGCCTGCAGCATCCGGCCCCGCACGGGCCGCTCCCGGAACGCGGTGTCGACCTGCCGGAGCAGCAGCGTGTTCGCGGCGGCCGGGATCTGCCCGCCCATCCGCAGGTCGTCGCGGGCGTCGCCGCGCGCCTCGCGGGCGTCCAGCGCGCCGGGCACCGAGGCGGCGAGCAGCAGCATGGCCACCCCGACCCCCACGCCGACCGCCGTCAGCACCGCGCGCAGCCAGCCGTCGCGGCCGCCGGTCAGCACCATGCGGGCGCCCATGGCCAGGTCGGCCGCGCCGTGGCGCAGCCGCGTCACGCCACGACCTCCAGGTCGCGGGTGCGGCCGTCGCGCACCACCACCTCCCGGTCGGAGTACGCGGCGACCCGCGCCTCGTGCGTCACCAGCACCACCGCCGCGCCGGTCTCCCGGGCGGCGGCGGTGAGCAGCCGCATCACCCGCTCGCCGTTGAGCGAGTCCAGCGCGCCGGTCGGCTCGTCGGCGAAGACCACCCGGGGGCGGGTGACCAGCGCCCGGGCGACCGCCACCCGCTGCCCCTGCCCGCCCGAGACCTCGCCGGGCCGCTTGCCGGCCACCTCGGCGACCTCCAGGCGGTCCAGCCACTCGGTGGCCCGGCGCTCCGCCTCGCGGCGGCCGACCCGGTCCAGCCGCAGCGGCAGCGCCACGTTCTCCAGGCAGGTCAGTTCCGGCACGAGCTGGCCGAACTGGAAGACGAAGCCGAACGACTCCCGGCGCAGCGCGCTGCGCTCGGCGTCGGTGAGGGTCGCGAGGTCACGGCCGGCGAAGAGCACCTGGCCGGAGTCGGGCCGGACGATGCCGGCGAGGCAGTGCAGCAGGGTGGACTTGCCGGAGCCCGAGGAGCCCATCACGGCGAGCACCTCGCCCTCGTGGACGCGCAGGCTGGCGCCGGCGAGCGCCCGGGTGGGGCCGAACGAGCGGTGCAGGTCCTCGGCGACCAGCAGCGGCGCGGTCACGACCGGACCGCCGCGGCGAGGTCGTCGAGACGGGCGGCGGTCAGCTCCAGCCAGCGCAGGTCGGCCTCCAGGTGGAACAGAGCATGGTCGCAGATCAACTGCTCGGCGAGGTCGCCGTCGCGCTTGCGGCGGGTCAGCTCGCGCATCATCCGCAGATGCTCGCCGCGCTGCACGTCGAGCAGGTCGGCGGCGGAGCGGCCGGTCAGCAGGGCCAGCACCACCTTGGTGTAGAGGATGCTCTGCAGGTACGGCTCGGGCTTCTCCGCCCGGGCCAGCCACTGCCCGACATCGGTGACGCCGGCTTCGGTGATCGCGTACCGCTTGCGCTCCGGGCCCTCGCCGGGCTCGACCGCCTCCACCTCCACCAGCCCGCTGCGCAGCAGGCGGGAGAGGGTGGCGTAGACCTGCCCGTACGCGAGCGGGCGGGCGTGGCCGAAGCGCTCGTCGTAGAGGCGTTTGATGTCGTAGCCGTGGCGGGGGGTGGCCTCCAGCAGGCCGAGGAAGGTCTGTCCGATCGACATGGCGGGGACTATACACACCATGTATACGTGGTGTGTATACCGGTAGGGTGTGGCGGTATCCGTCGCATGGGAGGTCATGTGTTCGCCCTGTCCCTGACCGAGGACGTCGAGATGCGTCCCCTCGAGCCCTGGCGGGCCGAGGAGTTCCTCGCCCACCTGGACCGGGCCCGCGAGCACATCGCGCCCTGGGTGTCGCCGGCGTTCGTGGCCACCGACCTCGACTCCGCCCGGGCCGTGCTCCAGCGTCACGCCGACCGGTGGGCGCGCGGCGCGGGCGGCATCTGGGGCCTCTGGCGGCAGGGCACCCTGGTCGGCGGGGTCCTGTTCGTCTCGCTCGACACGGCGACGGGCGTCTGCGAGGCGGGCTGCTGGCTGGAGCCCGCCGCCGAGGGCCACGGGCTGGTCAGCCGGGCGGTGGAGCGGATCGTCGACTGGGCCGTCGAGGAGCGGGGCATCCACCGGGTCGAGTGGCGCACCAACGCCCGCAACGCCCGCAGCATCGCCACCGCCAAGCGGCTGGGCATGCGCCACGACGGGACGCTGCGCGAGGTCTACCCCGGCCCGGACGGGCGGATCGACCTTCAGGTGTGGTCGGTGCTGGCGCCCGAGTGGCGGGCCCGCCGGTCAGACGTGGGCGAGCACCGCGTCGAGTGAACGGGGCACCCGGTCCGGCTCCAGCGCGCGCACCAGCAGCCTGGCGTACGCGCTCTTGCGGCCGGACCGGGTGCCGAGGAACCGGCGCAGCTGCGCCTCGACGGCGCGCCCCTGCTGGGCCGGCTGCCGCTGGAACAGCTGGAACGTGCGCAGCTCACCCTCGGCGGCGATGACCTCCCGCACCCCGGCCACGCCGACCGCGCGGATCAGCTCGTCCTCCAGGTCGGCCACGCAGGCGTGGAACCCCAGGGCCGCCAGGTCGGACCGGGACAGGCCCGCGCCGAGGCCGCACCGTTCCAGCCCCCGCCGGAAGAAGCCCTCCTCGGCGTCGTCGTAGAGGCCCGCCAGCCGCAGCCGGCGCCCGGACGGGCCGAACAGGTCGAGGAAGTGGCCGATGTTCGTCGCGCCACCCATCGACACCACCCGTACGCCGTCGGCGTCGAGGTCCCTGCCCCGCCTGGCGGCGAGCGTCTCCAGCGCGACCCGGTCGCTCCTGCCCTCGACGAGCACCACGGCCCGCACGTCGATCCCGGTCGTCAGCTCGTGGACGCTCCGCACGGTCGCCACCCCGTCTCCTGGTACGTCGCCCGCCGGGTCGCACGGTCCGGCGTGCGCCCACCCGGGTCAGTCAGGGGATCGTGGCCCGGCGTGCCCGGCGATGCAAGCGAGTTGCGGCGGGACCGGGTCGGCGGCGCGTACGGGGACGCGCCGCCGAGCCGGGGTCAGCGCCGACCCTCGCGGCGCCTCAGCGTGCGCTCGTAGTCCTGGAACCGCGCCTTCGCGATGACCGAGCGGTCCGCCGCGCGGAGCACCAGCCCCTCGGACCGGCCGGCCGGCCCGTCCAGGGCCACCGTGGTCCGCGGCAGGTGGTCGACGAGGAACGTGTGGGTCTTGTCGATCTCGCGGGGCAGGTCCCCGGCGGCGACGGTGGCGAGGCGGGGCACGGTCGCCAGGCCCAGCGCGTCGGCCCGCGCGACGAGGTCGGCCTCGCCGAGGAAGCGCTGGCCGCCGCCGTCGCGCCAGGCCGAGATCCGCTGGGCCGGCCAGGAGAGCATCGGCGCGGGGTCCTCCAGCACCGCCACGTCGAACAGCCGGTGCCCGACCTGCCGGCTGGCCGTGTAGTGCCGGGAGGCGGCGGTGACCTTGCCGCCGTACACCTCGAGGTAGAAGACGGTGACCCGGTCGTCGGCCGCCGCGCCGGTCAGCCGCTCGGCCACGTCGCGCAGCGCGTCGACGATGCCGAGCGCCGGGTTGCCGATCAGGTCGCCCCGCGCGTACAGCAGCTCCTCCCGGCTGCCGATCAGGTACGCGCCGTCGGGCAGCACGACGATCCGGGCGTTCGTCCCGTCGATCTTCTCGGTGAGGGTGACCGGCCCGGTGAACTCGACGCACTCCGCCAGCAGCCCGCCGTCGCGGGGGTCGAGGGCGTGGTACGTCGGGATCGACGGGTACTTGGTCAGCGAGTTGATCGCCCGCAGGTCGACCGTACGGACGTCGAGGCTGGACACGGCTTCCTCCTGGGTGGCGGCTCCGCCGCACCGGGCTGCGGCGCGGCGCTGGGCGAGCAGCGTATCCGCCCGCGACGGGGCGCCTCGTGGCAGTTTCCGGCCCGCCGTGTCCACCCTGGACCGTCGACGGGCGGAAATGTCGTACCCGGCGGCGACCATCCATCCATGGCTGTCCCCGCTCTCACCCCGCACACCGACCAGCCGCGTTCGGTGCCGCTGCGCGAGGCGCGCACCCGGTTCACCCAACTCGTCGCGCTGGCCGAGCTGACCGACGCCGTCACCGTCGTCACCCGCGACGGCGATCCCCGACCGGTCGCGGCGATCGTGCCGGCCGCCGCCGCCCGCACGGCCGCCCAGGCCCGCGCCGACGCGGACCGCCTCGCCGCCGTGACCGCCGGTTGGGCCCGCCGGCTCGACGAGGCGCACCGGCGCAGCAGCCGGCGGCACTCCGCCGAGCTGCGCGCGGTCACCGCCGCCCTCGCCGAGGCGTGGGCCGAGCTCGACCGCCGCGTCCGGCCGGGCAGCGACCCCGACCTCGCCCGGCTGCGCGCCGCCCACGCGGACCTGCTGGCCGCCGACCTCGCGCCCTGACGGCGGCGACCCCGTGCCCTGACGGCGGCGATCCCGTGCCCTGATGGCGCCGCGACACGTCGGCGGCGTCAGACGGCGGGATAGGCGTGGGTCTCCGCCGCCTTGACGGCGGCCCAGACCGGCTGCCCCGGAGCCAGCCGGAGTTGGGCGGCGGCGGCCGGGGTGACGTCCGCCGCCACCTCGACCGGCCCGTCGAGCCGCACCCGCAGGTTGTCTCCGTGCCGCTGCACCCCGACCACCGTCGCCGCCCAGGTGTTGCGCGGGCTGCCTTCCGGCCGGGACGGGTGCAGGGCCACCGCCGACGGCCGGAACGCGACGAACGCGTCCCCGTCGAGCCGGTCGGCGACGGTGAGGGTCAGCCCGTCGGCGACCCGGACGCGGTGCCCGTCGGCGCGGCCCCGGTGCAGGTTCAGCCCGACCAGCCGGGCCACGTAGTCGGTGCGGGGCCGCGCGGTGACCGTCGCGGCGTCCCCCTCCTGCACCACCCGCCCCTCCTCGACGATCACCAGCCGGTCGGCCAGCACCAGCGCGTCCAGCGGATCGTGGGTCACCAGCAGCGTGGCCCCCGGGTGCGCGGCGAGGTGCCGGTGCAGCTCGGCCCGGGTGTCCAGTTTGGTGCGCGCGTCGAGCGCGGCGAGCGGCTCGTCCAGCAGCAGCAGCGCCGGCGCGACGGCGAGCGCACGGGCCAGCGCCACCCGCTGCGCCTGCCCGCCCGAGAGCTGCCGGGGCCGGCGGTGGGCGTGCTCGGCCAGGCCGACCCGGTCCAGCCAGGTGCGGGCGGTCTCCCGGGCGGCGCGCCGGTCGGCGCCGTGCCGCCGCGGCCCGAACGCCACGTTGTCCAGGGCCGTGAGATGCGGGAAGAGCAGGTAGTCCTGGAACACCACGCCGACCGGTCGGCGCTCCGTCGGCGTCCAGGCGCGCCGCGCCGGCCGGTCCAGGTCGACGCCGTCGAGGGTGAGGTGGCCGGCGGTCAGCGGGAGCAGGCCCGCGAGGGCCCGCAGCGCGGTGGTCTTGCCCGCGCCGTTGGGGCCGAGCAGCGCGACGACCTCGCCGGCGGCGACCCGCAGGGGCACGTCGAGGCGGAATCCGCCCCGGTCCACGACGAGGTGGGCGTCGAGCAGGGGCGCGCTCACGGGCTGGTGATCCAGCGGTCGCGCAGCCCGGCCAGGATGGCCACCGAGACGGTGAGCAGGACGAGGCTGAGCACCACGGCGGCCTGCACGTCCGTCTCCAGCGCCAGGTAGACCGCCAGCGGCATGGTCTGCGTCCGGCCGGGATAGTTGCCCGCGAAGGTGATGGTGGCGCCGAACTCGCCGAGCGCCCGGGCCCAGCACAGCACCGCCCCGGCCGCCAGGCCGGGGGCCACCAGGGGCAGGGTGACGTGGGTGAACGTCGTCCACCGGCCGGCGCCGAGGGTCGCCGCCGCCTCCTCGTACCGACGGTCCGCGCCGCGCAGCGCGCCCTCGACGGCGATGACGAGGAACGGCATCGCGACGAACGCCTCGGCCAGTACGACGCCGGCGGTGGTGAACGGCAGGGTGATCCCGAAGGTCGCGTCGAGCCAGCCGCCGAGCAGGCCCCGCCGGCCGAAGACCAGCAGCAGCGCCACCCCGCCGACCACGGGGGGCAGCACCAGCGGCACGGTGACGAGGGCGCGTACCAGGCGGCGGCCGGGGAACTCGACGCGGGCCAGCAGCCACGCCAGCGGCACCCCGAGCAGCAGGCAGAGCAGGGTGGCGAGGGTGGCGGTCAGCAGGGACAGCCGCAGCGCGGTGAGCACGCCAGGCTCGGTGAGCCGCTGCGGCAGGGTGGCCCACGGCGTACGGGCCAGCAGCCCGACCAGCGGCAGGACGAGGAACGCCAGGCCGAGTACGGCCGGCAGCAGCAGCGCGACCGGCACCCCGGCGCCCCGCCGTCGCCGCACGCCGTCGGTACGCCTCACGGCGCCTGGAAGCCGGCCTCGGTGAGCACCGTCCGCCCCCGCTCCGAGCGGACGTACGCGACGAAGGCCCGCCCGCCGTCCCGGTTGGGTGCGTCCCGCAGCGCCACGATCGGGTAGTCGTTGACGGCGCGGGCGGACTCGGGGAACTCGACGGCGGTCACGTCGGCCGCGGCGGCCAGCGCGTCCGTGCGGTAGACGAGGGCCGCGTCGACCTCGCCGAGGCGCACCTTCGACAGCGCGCCCCGGACGTCCTGCTCGAGGGTGACCGGGGTGAGGCTGACCGGGGCGGCGTCGAGCGCCGTGCGCGCCGCCGCGCCGCAGGGCACCTGCTCGGCGCAGAGCGCGACGGTCAGCCCGGGGCGGGTCAGGTCGGCCAACCCGGTCACGCCGCGCGGGTTGCCCTTCGGCACGGCGACGACGAGCTGGTTGCGGGCGAAGACGGCGGGGTCGCCGTCGGCGTTGCCGGCCTCGGTGACCGTGGCCATGTTCCGCGTCGCCGCCGCGGCGAACACGTCGGCCGGCGCGCCCTGGTTGATCTGGGCGGCCAGCGCCGAGCTGCCGGCGAAGTTGAAGACCACGGTGGTGCCCGGGTGGGCCGCCTCGAAGTCCCGGCCGAGCCGGGTGAAGGACTCGGTCAGCGAGGCCGCGGCGAACACCGTCACCGTGCCGCCGGCGCCCGTGCCGTCGGCCGAGCCCCCGCCGCCGCAGCCCGCCAGGCCCGCGAGGGCGAGCACCGCCGCCACCGTACGCAGCCAGCGCCGGCCCGGGCGTCCGGGCCGTGGCCGGGGCGTCGCCGTCATGACGTCTGCCTCCCTCTGCTGCTGGCCGGGGTGGTGGCCCGTTCCACCACCACCGTGGTCGACTTGATCACCGCGACGGCCAGCGAGCCGACCCGCAGGTCCAGCTCGTCGACGGCCTCCCGGCTCATCAGCGAGACGATCCGGAACGGCCCGGCCTGGATGTCGACCTGCGCCATGACGGTGTCCTTGACGACGTTGACCACGATGCCGCGCAGCCGGTTGCGGGCCGACGAGGAGTCCGACCGCTCGTCGGGGTCGGCCGCCTGCCCGCGCGCGAACGCGGCGAGGTCGACCCCGTCGATCACCCGGTGCCCGTGCTCGTCGCGGCCGGCGGCGAGCCGGCCGGCGTCCACCCACCGGCGCACGGTGTCGGCGCTGACCCCGAGCAACTCGGCCGCCTCGCCGATGCGGAACGTCGTCACCGGCCCATCCTAGCCATCCGGCAGATGCGATGGTTTGGCCCCCGTCCCCCTGGCGATTGCCGCCTCCTGGGCGGCTGGCCCTGGCGTTCGCGGGCGGCGGCACGCATCGTGCGGTCGGTACGCGGGGAGGCGGCATGCGTCGGGGGTGGACGCCGCCAGGAGGCGGGCGACGTCGACGCACGGCGGGGTCGGCCGGCGGCACGGGCGCCGCCGGCGGGCCGGCGGGACGGGCCGTCACCGCAGGGCGGGTCGGAAAACGGGTGCGTGGCCGGGGGCCGGCCGGCGGCGCGGGCGTGATTCGGCCGGGGTGGCGACACGGGCCGTGCCGGTCGCTTTCCGTACTGTCGCGGCGGTGCGGCATGGACCACAATGGAGGGCTCGCGTGGGCGGCGACCGGGAGGCCGAGTTGGGTCAGGACAAGGAGACCGGCGGCGACTCGCCGGGGCTGTCGGCCGCGGCGACGGCGTCCGGTGGCGTGTCGCGGTCCCGGCAGGTGCGCCTGGCGGCGCTGCTGCTCCTGCTGGCGGTGGTCGCGGTCGCCGCGGTGCGGGTGATCGTCGCCAGCGGCCCGCCCACCTGGGACGAGCTGCGCGAGCGGGCCGGGCTGACCAACCGCGACAGGCTGCTCATCGGGGTGAAGGACGACCAGCCCGGGGTGGCGCAGAAACTGGAGAACGGCGCGTTCGAGGGCTTCGACATCGACATCGCCTACATGATCGCCGAGGACCTGGGCTTCGACGCGCCGGAGGTGACGCTGCTGCCGATCGAGAGCGAGGACCGGGCCCGGCGGCAGGCCCGCGACACCGACGGCAGCTTCGTCACGGTCGACCTGGTCATCGCCTCCTACAGCATCACGGAGGAGCGCCGGGACCAGGGCGTCGTCTTCTCCTTCCCCTATCTGGAGACAGAGCAGTCGGTGCTGACGCGGGCGTCCGACCGCCGGCAGGTCGCCAGCCTGCGGGACCTCGACAAGGCGAAGGTCTGCACGCTGGGGACGTCCACGTCGGAGCAGCGCCTGCGCGAGGCGGGCGCGAACCCGATCGGTCGCAACCGGATCAGCCAGTGCGTCCAGGCGCTCTACGACGGCGAGGTCGACGCCGTCACCACCGACGCGGCGATCCTGGCCGGCTTCGTGGGCCCGCGTCCGCCCGGCGAGCTGCCGCCGGCGACGAAGCTGCTGCGGCGTACGGAGCTGCGGCACTGGGACATCGGCGCGGACGCGGCGGAGAAGTGGGGGGTGAACACGGGGCCCAACCCGGCGATGCGGGACCTCGTCAACCTCTCCCTCTACCAGTCCGCGAAGGGCCCGGACGGCGACCGGTGGAAGGCGGCGTTCGACCGCTATCTGGCCTCGGAGCAGCAGTACAGCAACCCGCAGCAGGTGGCGGTCGGCCGGCAGCCGGAGCCCGAGGAGAAGGTGGAGGTGCGGCAGTGGCCGTGGGAGAGATGGGCGCTGCCGTCTCCGAGCCGGCCGCCGTCGGGCGTCCGGACCGCCGCCCGGGCACGAAGCAGGCGGAACAGGCGCAGCAGTGGCTGCTGACGCTGCTGCCCGCGTTCCCGGTGCTGCTGCTCGTGCTGCGGCTGTGGCGGCTCAGCCGGCAGGACATGCCGACGATGCTGCTGCTGGTGCAGTACGTCAGCCCGCTCGGGCTGCTCAGCGCCCTGCTGATCGCGCTGGTGTGGGCGTTCCCGCTCGTCGTGCTGGTGCTGGCCGCCCTCGGCCGGCTGCTCCAGGTCAGCGCGCCTGACCGGTTCGACCCCGAACGCTCGCTGCTCGCCTACGGCACCGTGCGTACCCCCGGCTGGGTCCTGGTGGCGGCGATCGCGCTGGCGGCCCTCACCTGGCAGTTGCGGTTCCTGCCGCTGCTGCTGATGCTCGCCCTCTCGCTGCTGGCGCTGCGGACCCGGCTGCGCCACCCGGACCGGCCCCGCCGGCTCCTGGTCACCGGCCTGGTGCTGCCCGTCGTCGCGGGGGCCGCGAGCTACGCCTGCCTGGCGCCGGCCGTCGTGGCCGCCGGCCGGCACGGGGAGCTGGCCACGGCCCTACTGCTGGTCGTGCCGCCGCTGGGGGCGGCGGTGCTCACCGGCCCGGTGCCGCGCCCGGTCGCCCCGGCGCTGACCCGCACCCTGGCGTACGCGGTGGCGGCGGTGGTGCCGCTGGTGATGGGGGTGGTCTTTCTCCGGGTCCCGCTGCTGCCCGCCGTCGCCGTGGAGGTCGGCGCCGAGTCGGGCCCGGCCCGGGAGGTGGTACGCGGCCAGGCGGTCACCGTCACCGACCGGATGACGATCGTGCTCGACGGGCGGGGCGAGGTGCGCTTCCTGCCCAACGACCTGGTACGCGGCCAGCGGCTCTGCCCCGACCCCGGGCGGATCCCGGTCAGCCGGGTCGACGTGTACGGCTGGCACGTGGAGGAGACGGCGCTGGACTGGATGATCCCCCGGCAGCCGGTGGGCCGGCCGGACCCGCGCTGCCTCGGCCGCCTGCCGGCCCCCGGTCCCGCCGCCCCGCCCGCGCCGCCCTCCCCGGGGCCCCGCTGACGCAGTCGACCGACGTGGGCCGCGCGTCCGTGGCCGGTCCGTCGCGCGGCGGGCGGAACGGCGTCCCGTCCCGCCCGCGGCCGCGACCGGGCGGGTCAGCAGTTGCGCAGCTCGGGGGACTGGTTGAGCAGCTGGCCCCGGGCGGAGACGAACCGCCGGTACGCGTCGGAGTCGACGGCCGCCGGGCGGAACGCGGCGACCCGGTGGCAGTTCTGGAACGCGAGCTTCACCTGGAAGTGCCGCTCCAGGCCAGCCCGGATGGCGTCGCTGGCGAGCGCCCGCAGCAGTTGGCCGCGCTCGGCGTCGGTGGGCGGCGGGATCACGTTGTCGGCGTGGTCCGTGCCGGTGGACTCCAGTTCGGCGACCACCCGGCTGACGGTCTGCCAGGCGTACGGCAGCGAGTCGCGGACGCAGGCGATGAATTCGGTGTCGTCGACGGGACCGCGTTCGGCGGCGTCGAGCAGGGCGGGGGAGACGGTGAGAGACATGCTTCTCCTCGGGCTCAGTGATAATGACTACGATTGCCATTACCGACTTGCGTCGAGCAGACCACGGGCGGTGACGCCCCGTCAAGCACCGACGGGCGCGCCGTGGCGACGCAGCGTGACGCGACGCCACGGCAGGCGGTGAACCAGGAAAGAGGTGGTGGCGGCGGTCAGCCCCGCCGGGCGGTGCGGCCCTTGAGGCGGCGGCCCAGCTCGCGGGCGATCTCCCGGTCGGCGTCCCGCGCGGCCAGCGCCTGCCGCTTGTCGTACGACTTCCGGCCCTTGGCCAGGGCGAGTTCGACCTTCGCCCAGCCGCCCGCGAAGTACATCGACAGCGGCACCAGGGTCAGCCCGCCCTCGCGGGTCTTCTCCAGGATCCGGGCGATCTCCACCCGGCGCAGCAGCAGCTTGCGGGTCCGTCGGGGCGCGTGGTTGGTCCAGCTGCCGAAGCCGTACTCGGCGATGTGCAGGCCGTGCAGCATGAGCTCGCCGTCGTGTTCCTGGGCGAACGCGTCGACCAGCGACGCCCGACCCTCGCGCAGCGACTTGACCTCCGTGCCGGCCAGCACGATGCCCGCCTCGTAGGTCTTCAGGATCGTGTAGTCGTGCCGCGCCTTCTTGTTCGAGGCGATCAGCGTGCGCTCGGTCTGCCGGCCCGCGTTCACCCGGTGGAGGATATCCGCCCGGCGCCCCGGGCGACGGGCCTGGTGTCCCGTCTCAGAGCCGGCGGGCCTCCCCGGCCAGGCCGGCGAGCAGGCGGGCGACCGCGGGCGGATGGTGCCGCCCGGCGGCGGTGGCCGCGTACACCCGGCGGGCCGGCGCGTCGTCGGCGTGCAGGCGCAGCAGGGCCAGGTCGGCCGGGGCGGCCCGGACCGCCAACGCCGGCACCAGCGCGACCCCGAGACCGGCCGCCACGCAGCCCAGCTTGCCGGTCCAGTCGGCGGCGACGATGTCCACCCGGGGCCGGAAGCCGGGCGGCATGGTGGCGCGCATCAACGGGTCCTCGCCGCCGGGCGAACCGGCGACGAACGAGTCGTCGGCCAGCTCCGCCAGGCGCACCGTGCGGCGCCGGGCCAGCCGGTGCTGCCGGGCGACCGCGACCAGCAGGCGCTCGTCGAGCAGGTGGTGCAGGTCGAAGCGCCCGGGGTCCAGCGGGCGGTCGGGCGGCGCGCTCACCACGGCGACGTCGGCGTCGCCGGCGAGCAGCCGCTCCAGCAGGTCCGGCGTCCGCCCCTCCACCACCGACAGGGCCACCCGCGGGTGCGCCTCCCGGAATCCGGCCAGCGCGCGCGGCACGAGGGCCGCCATCGCGGTCGGGAACGCGCCCACCCGCAGCCGTCCGCCACCCAGCCCGCGCAGCGCGTCGAGGTCCCGGTGGGCGGTGGCCAGCCGCTCCAGCACCGCGTCGGCGTGCGGCAGCAGGCACCGTCCCGGCTCGGTCAGCGCGACGCCGCGCGGAAGGCGGTCGAACAGCACCATCCCGAGTTCGGCCTCCAGCGCGGCGACCTGCCGGGAGACCGCCGACTGCGTGTAGCGCAGCTCGCGGGCGGCGGCCGTGATCGAGCCGTGCCGGGCCACCGTCCGGAACACCTCCAGGGCCAGCGGTTGCATCCCGCGAGCGTACGCGACCCATGCGCTATCCGCATGACGGCCATCGGAAAGATTCGTTGGTCGCATGGCAGCGCGCTGTCTACGGTTTCCCGCATGACGAAGATCGCCGTACTCGGCACCGGGCGGATGGGGGCGTCGATCGCCCTGCGCCTGCTCGACGCCGGCCACCAGGTGACGGTGTGGAACCGCACCGCCGCCCGCGCCGCCCCGCTCGGGCAGGCCGGCGCGGACGTGGCCCGGACTCCGGCCCAGGCCGCCCGCGACGCCGAGGTCGCCATCACGACGCTCACCGACGCCGCCGCCGCCGAGGCGGTGCTGTTCGGGCCGGA
Source organism: Micromonospora sp. NPDC052213 (assembly GCF_040679695.1). Lineage (NCBI taxonomy): Bacteria > Bacillati > Actinomycetota > Actinomycetes > Micromonosporales > Micromonosporaceae > Micromonospora > Micromonospora sp. NPDC052213. The sequence continues at coordinate 7,157 of NZ_JBFAVI010000120.1, read as the reverse complement.
CGGGGCCGCCCCGGCCCTGCCACCGGGCGCCTGCCTCGTCGAGATGTCCACCATCGGCCCGGCCGCCGTCCACGCTCTGGCGGCGCGGCTGCCCGCCACCGTCGACCTCGTCGACGCCCCGGTGGGCGGGAGCGTGGCCGCCGCCCGCGCCGGCCGGCTGCGGGTGCTCGCCGGCGGCACCGACGCCGCCGTCGCCCGGGTCGCCCCCGTCCTGTCGGCGCTCGGCGCCGTACGCCACTGCGGCGGCACCGGCAGCGGGGCCGCGCTGAAGCTCGTGCTCAACACGGCGCTGCTCGTGGCCCTCGGCGGGCTGGCCGACACCCTCGCGGTCGCCCGCGCCGTCGGCGTCGACCCGGCCGCCGCCCTCGACGCGCTGGCCGGCGGTCCGCTCGGTGGCGTGCTCGGGCGGGCCGCCGCCCGCGACGCCGACTTCCCGGTCGCCCTCGCCGGCAAGGACCTCGACCTGGCCCGCGCCGCGCTCGGCGCCACCGCGGCCCCGCTGGTCCGGGCGACCCGCACCGTGCTCGACGCCGCCCCCGACCCGACCACCGACATCGCCACCCTCGTCAGCCTGGAGCGCTCGTGAACCTCACCCTCGACAACCCGCCGGCCGTCGCCGCGCCGTTCGGCGACCGGTTCGCCCACGTGGCCCGCCTCGACCTGCCCGGCGGCGCCCTGCTGGTGCTCGCCGGCCAGGTCGCCGTCGACGACGCCGGCCACCTGGTCGGGCCGGGCGACATCGTTGCGCAGTCCGAACGGATCTTCGAGATCGTCGGCGGCGTGCTGTCGGCCCACGGCGCGGGACTGGCGGACGTGCTGCACATCCGGACGTTCATGACCGACCTCGGTGACCTGCCCGGGTACGCCTCGGTCCGGCGCCGGCTCTTCACCGCCACGCCCCCGCCCGCCAGCACGACGGTGGAGGTGAACCGCCTCTTCCTGCCCGGCGCGCTGATCGAGGTGGAGATCACGGCCGCCGTCACCGGCACGGGCGCCGCGGCCTGATCCGTGCCGGCCCGGTCACATCCGGCGGTGGCCGGGCCGGCATGCGTGGTCGCGGGCACCTGGGCCGACCGTAGGGGCGGGGCGTCGCCGGCCCGACCGTCGGCGGCGAGGCGCACCGGAGACCGACCGACGGCCCGGGTGGCTCCGGTGTTGACTTCCAGCGCACTCGAATTCCTAACGTGGCCCGGACGCCCGGCGGACCCACGCCGGGCGTGGCGACACGAGGAGCACGAGCATGCGTTACCGCGTCCTGGGCGGCACCGGCATCGAGGTGAGCGTCCACGCCCTCGGCACGATGATGTTCGGCGCGGTCGGCAACCCCGACCACGACGACTGCGTCCGGATCATCCACGCCGCCCTCGACCGCGGCGTCAACCTGGTCGACACCGCCGACATGTACTCGGCCGGCGAGAGCGAACGCATCGTCGGCCGGGCGCTGCGGGGCCGCCGGGACGACGTCGTGCTCGCCACCAAGGTGCACTTCCCGATGGGGGAGGGGCGCAACCGGGGCGGCAACTCCCGACGCTGGATCCTGCGGGCCGTCGAGGACAGCCTCCGCCGGCTCGACACCGACTGGATCGACCTCTACCAGGTGCACCGCCCCGACCACACCACCGACATCGAGGAGACCCTCGGCGTCCTGAGCGACCTCGTCCGGGCCGGCACGATCCGGGCGTTCGGCTGCTCCACCTTCCCGGCCGAGGAGATCGTCGAGGCGCAGCACGTCGCCGAGCGGCGCGGCCTCGGCCGGTTCCGCACCGAGCAGCCGCCGTACTCGATCCTGGCCCGGGGAATCGAGGCCGACGTGCTCCCGGTCTGCCAGCGGTACGGCATGGGGGTGCTCGTCTGGAGCCCGCTCGCCTCGGGCTTCCTGTCCGGCCGCTACCGCCACGGCCGTCCCGTCGACCTGGCCGCCGGGCGACCCGCGCTCACCCCGGCCCGGTTCGACCCGTCGATCCCCGGCAACGCCGCCAAGTACCAGGCGGTCGAGCGGCTGGTCGACCTGGCCGGGGAGGTCGGCTGCTCGCTGCCGGAGCTGGCCGTGGCGTTCACCGTGGCCCACCCCGCGGTCACCTCGACGATCCTCGGGCCGCGGACGATGGAGCAGCTCGACGGCCTGCTCGCCGGCGCCGCGCTGACCCTCGACGACGCCGCGCTCGACCGGATCGACGAGATCGTCCCACCCGGCACCGACCTGTACGCCCCGGACGGCGTCTGGCGCCCGCCGGCGCTCACCGACCCGGCCCGCCGTCGCCGCCCGACCGCCGACCGGCCCGCCGCCTGACCGCCGGCCCGGCTGGGCGGTCGGCTGACCGGGGCGTGCGGCAGACCGACTGCCTCGACCGGTGGGATGCGGCGGCCTGACGGCGCCGACCGGTGGCGTGCGGCGGCCCGACGGACTCGACCGGTGGCGTGCGGCGGCCTGCCCGCCTGATCGCCTGGCGCGGATCATGCTCCGGGAGGCAGACTTCGGGGGTGGATCATCGGGCGATGGTGGGGCTGAGCAAGCGGATGTCCCTGGCGTTGCGGCACCAGCCCGCCCGGTTCGGCCTCGTGCCCGACGGGGCCGGCTGGGTACCGGTCGACGACCTGCTCACCGCGCTGCGGGTCCACCGCGTCGACCTCGACGCCGTCGTCGCCGGCAACGACAAGCAGCGTTTCGCCGTCGAACGCGGCCCCGACGGTGTCGAGCGGATCCGGGCCAACCAGGGGCACTCCATCCCGGTCGACCTGGGGCTCACGCCGTGCCCACCGCCGGCGCGGCTCTACCACGGCACCAGCAGCGTCGCCCTCGACTCCATCCGCGCGACCGGTCTGCACCGGGGCGGCCGGCACCACGTCCACCTGTCACCGGATGTGGCGACCGCCCGGCAGGTGGGCGCCCGCCGGCGGGGAGACGTGGTGATCCTGACGGTGGACGCGGCGGGGATGGCCCGCGACGGGCACGCCTTCTACCGCAGCGCCAACGGGGTCTGGCTCACCGACGCGGTGCCCGCCCGCTACCTCGCGGTCTGACCGGCGGCCACGCCCGAGCCCGACCGAACCGGCGCCGGACGATACGGGCCGGGTCAGGCCGCGCGTCGTGCCGGCCCGGGTCAGGCAACGCGGTGCCGGTCGGGTAGGCCGCGCGGTGCCGGCCCGGGTCAGGCCGCCCGCCGCGCGAGGAAGTCGGCGAGCACCCGGGTGTGGGTGGAGAAGGCCAACTCCGTCGGCTCGGTGAGCACCAGCCACTCGGTGGCCTCCTCGGTGGGCGCCGAGGGCGGCAGCGCCTCGGCCCGCTGCTCGGGCAGCTCCCCGAAGACCATCATGGTGCCGCCGGCCGGGGCGCTGTGCACCGCGAAGATGCGGGCGTCGGCGGCGTCGGCGCGCAGGCCGGTCTCCTCCCACAGCTCCCGGACCAGGGCCTCCTGCCACTCCTCGCCGTACTCGATGAAGCCGCCCGGCAGCGCGAGCAGGCCACGCGCCGGCTCGATGTCCCGGCGGACGACGACCACGCCGAGGCCCGCGTCCGTGCGGACCGGCAGCACCGCCACCGCGACGGGCAGCGGGTTGCGCCAGACGGTCTCACCGCAGGCCGCGCAGACCCGCGGCCACCCGGCCGCCGCCGGGTAGGCCACGCCGCAGAAGGAGCAGTGGGAGTACGCGGCGGCCGTCATGCCGAAGCACGTTACCCGCCCCGCTCCGGAGCCGCCCCGCTCCGGAGCCGCCCGGCAGCGGTCCCGCGGTCACGAACCGCCCGCGCGGAGGGCGTCGCGGGCGTCCATCAGGGCGAAGCCGAGCAGGTTCGCGCCCTGCCATGCCTGCGGATCCTCCGCGCGCGGATCGTCGGCGGCCAGCCCGATGCCCCAGACGCGGTCCACCGGGCTGGCCTCCACGAGCACCCGCTCGCCGGTGGCCAGCAGGAACGCCCGCAGGTCGTCGTGCTGGCCGAACTTGGCGACGCTGCCCGCCACCACGATGTCGTAGCGCCGGGCCGCCCAGGTCGCCTCGTCGAAACCGCGCACGCGGCGGCCGAGCGACTTGACGCGGTGCGGGTGCCTGGCCGCCAGGACCTGGGCGGCGACGTCCGCGTCGCCGAACAGCATCGCCTTGTGCCACATCATCCAGTGCTCGGCGGTGGCATACGTCCGGCCGCCGTCGCGGAACGGGGCCGGCCACCACTGGCTCAGGCAGCCCGGCCCGACGCCGCCGTCGCGGCGCGGCCGGTGGCCCCAGAAGTGCAGGTAGCGGACCCTCTCGCCGGCCTGCGTGGCGGCGACGAGGGTGGCGACGGATCGCGGCGACATGCCGGAGAGTCTGCCCGACGGCTCCGACAGGACGCCGCACGTTTCTCCGGCGGCGGCCTCAGCGGTCGCCGTCGTCGTCGGGCGCGTCGCCGGGCCGCCCGCGTAGCCGCCGTTCGCGCATGCCCCGGGCGAGCTCGGTCGCGAGGGCCTGCAGGGGCGGCGTCCAGAACCGACGGAAGTGGTCGAGCCACTGGTCGACCTCCCGCAGGGGCCGGGGGTCGACGGCGTAGAGCCGTCGGGTCCCCTCCGCGCGCACGGTGGCGAAGCCGTTGTCCCGCAACACCTTGAGGTGCTGCGAGACGGCGGGCTGGGAGATCCCGAACTCGCGCCGGATCACGTCGCACAGCCCACCGGCGGTCATCTCACCGTCGGTGAGCAGTTCGAGGATGCGGCGCCGCACCGGGTCGCCGAGCACATCGAAGGCGTGCACCGGTCATTTATATCAACTTCAACTTAATTAGGCGAGACCTGATGAACGTGGGTCGGTGTCGGAGACACGACGCAGGTCGTACGCCCGTGCCGCCCTGACCGCGACCAACCGCGACACCCCGCGCCGGCGGTCGTCGCCCCTGACATCGCCGGCCCCCGGCGACGATGTCGCACCCGTGGTCCATGATCCTCGTCGTGACGGCGAAGCCGGGTCCATCCGGCGTCGGCGTGGTCACGGCGGCGCCGCGCGGCGGCGGACGGGAGGTTCGGACAGTGGCGGACGCGGAACTGGCCGCGTGGAGACGGCGCAGCACCGTGCGGGTGGTGCCGCCCGCACGGCCCCGCAAGCTGGCCAAGGTGCCCTTCGTGGAGCTGGCCGACGGGCGGTTGCAGGGCGTGGTGTCGAGCGGGTCGGACGTCGAGCGGGTCTACGTGTCCTCGATCGCGGCCGGCACCCACGCCTACCACTGCAGCACCAACAACAACCGCCCCTGCGGCGGGCTGCGCGGTGTCCTGTGCAAGCACCTGCACGCCCTCGTGGACGAGGCCGTCCTCCAGTACGGCGTCGACCGGGTCGCCCGCTACCTGCGGGTCGAGGTCGGCGACGGGGCGAGCAGCGGCGGGGACCTGATCGCCGCCCTGGACGCGCGGCACGAGCCGACCCCCGCCGCGGTCGTGTTCAGCCGCTTCCTGCGCCACCTGTCCTATCTGGAACTCCCCGGCAGCACGGCGCCCCTGCCCGAGCTGCACTGGTTCCCGGCCACCGGGGCGGGCCGCTGATGCTCGGCACGCAGCTCGCCGTCCTGCGCGACGGCGCACCGACCGGTCTGACCGACGCCCTCGACCTCGTCGCGGGTCTCGACGGCGCCCTGGTCCGCGGGTTCGCCCGGGTCAACGAGGAGGACGCGGCGGCGCTGGCCGCGCTGGCCGGAGCGCTCGCCCCCACCCCGCTCGGCGACCTGGTGGCCGAGGCGGTCGGCAAGGTGACCGCCGGTTCGGTGACCGAGGACCATCTCGTCGCCCTCGCCGGTGCCCGGTGCGCGCTGCTCGGCGCGGCCCACGACGCGCTGCTCGGGCAGCTCGACACCGCCCTGGGCCGGGCGCACGCCCCCTGGGCGCCGGGCCCGCCCGGGCCCGCGGCGGACGCGCCGCCGCCGCTCGCCGGCGTCCGCGCGTGGCTGCACGAGCTGGCGCTCGCGGGGTGGGGCGGCGTCGACCACGAGCTCGTCGCCGCGGCCGCGACGCCGATCGAGGCCGCGCTCGCCGAGCCGGGCCTGCGGCGGCTGGCGGTGCTGCTCGACGGCCTGGCCGCCGAGCTGCGGGCCTGCGCGCCGGTCGCCACGATGGCGCATCCGCCGGTCCGGCGTTGGGCCGACCTGTGGGCGCGGGGCCTGCTGCTCGCCCAGGACGCGGCGGCCGTGACCGCCCCGCCGGCCGTCGAGGAGGTGTCCGGGCGGCTCCTCGTGCTCGGTGTCGACGTGCACGAGCACGACACCGCCGTGCAGGCCCAGGTGCACGGGATCCTCGAACCGGCCGACGGCGGAGCGCCCCGCCTGGTCCGCGCCGCCGTCGGGGCGGTCAAGGTGGAGACGATCGTCGGGCCGGCGCTGTGGCGCCTGCTGGACGCCCACCCCGTGCTGTTGGCCGCGCTGGCCGAACGGCGGGGCCTGACGGTCAGCGGCCTTCCGCTGCGCGGCGCGGATCTGCTCTGGCAAGACGACCGGGCGCGACTCGGCGAGGCAGCCGACCCGTTCGCCACCGCGCGGGTCCTGCTGCCGGCGGCGGTCGCGGCGGCGCCGGCGCCGCTGGACCGGCACCCGGTCGGGATCGCCGAGCCCGTCCTGCTGGAGGGCTACACCGTGCGCGACGACGACGGCGCGCTCACCGTCGAACTCGACGGTCACCCGCTCGCCGTCGCGGTCGACCGGCTGCCCTCCTGCGGCCCGCTCACGCCCGCCCTGATCGCGGCCTCGTCGGCGTGCCTCGGCCTGGTCCGGTGGGACGACGGCCGGTGGCTGCTCCAGCCGCTGGCGGTGCAGGCCACCGTCAAGCGCAAGCCGGTCGGCGCGCACACCGGCGACTGGGCGTGCGGAGTCACCGACCCGAAGGCCGCCAAGGCCGACGCCAAGGCGGGCGACGCCGTGGCGGTGCTGCGCGAGCGCGCGGGACGGTTGCTGCGCCGATGACCGACTCCCTCGCCCCCGCGGACCACGCCGACGCCAACCGGCGCCAGGTGCTCTACTGGCGCCTGCTCGCCCGGCTCTTCGACCCCGACGAGCAGCCCGCCCTGGAGTCGGCCAGCATGGCGGTCGTCGACGACCTCGGCCTGCCGGCCGCCCTGCTGGACCCGGCGGTGTCGGTGGACACCGTCGTCCAGCGCTTCCCGGCCCTCGCCGCCGAGCTGCGCGGCCTGCTCCAACCGGGGCAGGACGCGGG
>NZ_JBFAVI010000119.1:0-21680 GCF_040679695.1 Micromonospora sp. NPDC052213 | reverse complement strand
CCTCGTTCCGACGGTCAGGAGACCGGCCTGATGCGTCCCCAGTGCCACCAGGGTACGGAGAACCCGATCTGGTCGGCCCAGCCGAAGAACTTCTCGCTACGCGGGTAGTAGGTGCCGTACCAGAACAGCGGCACCCACTCGGTGTCCCTGGCCCACACCGCCTGCAGGCGCCGGTAGTGCTCGCGGCGCTCGTTCCTCGTCGCGGCGGTCCGCGCGGCGGCGTAGGCGTCGTCCACGTCGGCATTCCGGTGCAGGCCCATGTTGTTCCGCCCGCCGGAGGAGTACTTGGTCGCCGTGATCTCCGGATCCGGCGCCATCGACCCGCCGACGATGATCAGGTCGAAGTCGTGTTGCCTGCGTACCTGGCGGGACCAGTCCACCGACGACAGGCCGGCGAAGGTCACCTCGAACCCGACCTCGCCCAACTGGCGCGCAACCAGCTCGGCCAGTGGCCTGTGGCCGTGGAACATGTCCATGTAGAACATCGACAGCCGGGCCCGCACTCCCGACCGGTCCGCGGTGACACCGGCATCGTCGAGCAGGGCGCGTGCCCGTTCCGGGTCGTGACCGGGCGCCTTGGCGTCCGGGTTGAAGGCCCACGAGGATCCGAGCAGGTAGTGGTCCCATGCCTGGGAGACCCCCGGATCGCCCAGGTCGGCGATCTCCTCCCGGTTCACCGCGTACGCGATCGCCTCACGCACCCGCCGGTCCTGCCACAACTCGCGGCCGTGATTGAAGTCCAGCAGCGCCATGCCCGGACCCTCCCGCTTGAGGATCTCGACCCCCGGCACCCCTTCCACCAGGCCCAACCGGTCGCGGGTGAGGGTGTCCTGGGGAACGATGTGGGCCTCACCGCGGGCGACCATCCGGACGCACTCGTCCCGGTCCGGCACGATCTTCAGGATCAGCCGGTCGATCTGCGGTCGCGGACCCCAGTGGTTCTTCACCGCCTCCATGATGATGTGCTCGCCGGGGACCCATTCCGCGAGGCGGAACGGGCCGGAGCCGACCGGCTTCAGGTTGTGCGGGTTCGTCGCCCAGTCCGTTCCCTCGTACAGGTGCCGGGGCAGGATGTGCGCGAAGATGAAATTGCCGAGCAGGACGAGGAACCCGGCGTTCGGAGTGTGCAGGTGGTAGTCGACGGTGTGGTCGTTGACCGCGACGATGGTCTCCACATCCGTCAGGAACATCGCGCCCTGATAGCCCATCTCCTTGGCGTGCAGATGGGTGTAGACGACGTCGTGCGCGGTCAGCGGCGTGCCGTCCTGCCAGCGGGCCGCCTGGTTGAGGTGGAAGCGCCACCGGCGCGACCCGTCCAACTGTTCCCAGTGCGTGGCCAGGTCGGGAAACGGGTTGGTCTCGTACCATTCGTTCAGCACGACCCGGTTGTAGATGTTGTTGCAGGCCAGATAGCCGGCGCTACCCGTCACGTTCCGGTACACGTCGTTGAACTCCACCGCATCATGCGGCGTCGCCACGACGAAATCGACAGACATAGGCGCGTCTCTCCGTTTCTGTGCAGTTCGACAAGTAGCTGGCCATTCGGCGGTCGCTAGTGACGGTCGCCGTGCGGGCAGGGCGGCAGCCCGTCGGATTCCGTCGGCCACCGGCGTTGCAGCATTCGGGGCTTGGCTCGTTCGATCCGCGGGTCGGGCACCGGCACGGCCGCGAGGAGTTCCCGGGTGTACGGGTGCCTCGGCTCGCCGATCACCTGCTCGGTCGCGCCCAGCTCGACCATCTGCCCGCCATACATCACGCCGACCCGCTGGGAGATCTCCGCGACGACGGCAAGGTCGTGCGCCACGAAGAGGTAGGAGACCCGCCGCTCCCGCTGCAACTCCTTCAGCAGGCCCAGGATCGCCGCCTGGACCGAGACGTCGAGTGCGGAGACCGGCTCGTCCAGCACGATCAGCTTCGGATTCAGGGCCAGCGCGCGGGCGATCGCGATGCGTTGGCGCTGACCACCGGAGAACTCGTGCGGAAACTTCCGCAGGCTCGCCGCCGGCAGCCGCACCTGATCAAGGAGGGCCAGCGCCTGCCGGCTGGTCGCCGGCAGGCCATGGATCTGCGCCGGCTCGGCGAGGATGTCCGCCACCGTCATCCGCGGATCCAACGACGTGTACGGGTCCTGGAACACGACCGACAGCTCGCGCTGCAGCGCGCGGGCGCTCGCGCCCCTGAGCTGGGAAGCGTCCTCGCCGAGGAACAGCACCCGACCCGCGGTCGGCCGCTGTAGTCCGAGGATGGTTCGGAGCAGCGTGGTCTTACCCGAGCCCGACTCGCCGACGATGCCGAGGGTCTCCGCCGGGCCGACCGAGAATGACACCGAGCAGAGGGCGTGCACGGTGGACCGTCCGCTGCGACGGGCGGCGCGCGGCGCACGGAAGTGCTTCACCAACTCCATGACCCGCAACAGCTCGGCGGCCTCGCCGGGGCGTGTCTCCGCACTCATTTCCCCTCCACCGCCTTGCCTGTGAGCCGGGGGGCCAGCGACAGCAACTTCCGCGTGTAGTCCGATCGAGGGTCGTCGAATATGTCGAAGACGTCCCGTTCTTCGACGATCTCGCCCTGGTACATGACGGCGACGCGATCGGCGATACCGGCGACGAGGGCCAGATCGTGGGTGATGAAGAGCATGGCCGCACCGGTACGCTCCCGAGCCACCGCGAGGGTGGCCATCACCTGGGCCTGCACCGTGACGTCCAGGGCGGTGGTTGGCTCGTCGGCGATGATGAGATCCGGGTCGTGCACCATCGCCAGGGCGATGGCGATCCGCTGGCGCATGCCGCCGGAGAGCTGATGGGGATGCTGGTCGAGGCGGGCCTCCGCATCCTTGATGGCCACGCTCTCCATGAGTTCGACCGCCCGCCGCCGGGCCTCGTCGCGGCTGACGGCGCCGGCCAGCTTCATCGAGTCCTCGAACTGGGCGCCGATGGTGAGCACCGGGTTGAGGGTGGTGGACGGATCCTGCAGGATCATCGCTATCCTCCGCCCCCGGTACGTCCGCCACTGCTCGAAGCTCAGGCCGGTGAGTTCGTCGCCGCCGAAGACGACCGACCCGGTGCCCGTCGCGTTGCTGGGCAGCAGCCCCACCAGCGACAGTCCGGTCAATGACTTTCCCGACCCCGACTCGCCGACGAGGGCGACCACCTCGCCCGGCCGGATCTCCAGGCTGATCGAGTCCACCGCCACCTGCGCACCGAACCGCACGGACAGGTCGGTCACCTTCAGCAGTGCCTCCCCCGCCCCCGCCACCTCCCGCACGGGCAGCTCCCGGCGGCGGCGACGGCCGACGGTCGAGCGAGTCTTCGCCAGGGGGTTGGTGGGCGAGGACTTGGGGTTGAAGGCGTCCCGCAGCCCCTCCCCGACGTAGTTGACCGCCAGCACGATGGTGATGATCAGGAAGCCCGGGAAGTAGAACAGCCACGGCCGGGTCAGCACCGCCGATTGCGCGTTTGCCACCAGTAGGCCCAGCGAGGTGTCCGGTGGCTGCACCCCGAACCCGAGGAAGGACAGGCTGCTCTCGGCGAGAATCGCCACGCCGAACATCAGCGTGCCGGCCACCACGATGTGGTCCGAAACGTTGGGCACGAGGTGCCGGAACATGATCCGGGCCGGGCTCGCCCCCATCACCCGCGCCGCGTCCACGAATGCCTGCTCGCGCAGACTCAGCACCACGCCGCGGACCAGGCGGGCGACCGAGGTCCACATGAGCGCCCCGAGGACCAGCGCGAGGCCGAGCCAGGAGACTCCCCGGCCGGCGACCAGCGATCCCAGGAACGCGGCCAGGGCGAGGGTGGGCAGCGTGAGCACGAGATCGACGGCGCGCATCACGGTGGCGTCGACGAGGCTGCCGAAGTATCCGGCCGTCACGCCCAGGACCACGCCGATGATGCAGGCGACGATGGTGACCGAGAAGGCGATCAGGAGCGACTGCTGCATGCCGCGGAGCACCAGCGCGAACAGGTCACGGCCCAGGGTGTCCGTACCCATCGGGTGTTGTGGTGACGGTGCCTGCGACAGCTCGGACGTGATGTCGGTGTAGTTGTACGGCCAGAGCGGCGGGACGACGACGGCCGCGAGGATGACGATGACGAGTACGCCCAGGGCGACCATGCCCACCCTGTGCCGGAGAAACCGGCGGGCGGTGACGGCCAGCCTCGACGTCCCGGGTTCACGCTCCGGCGTGCCGGGTTCGATCGCCAGATCTTTGGTCAGCTCAGGATTTGGCATAACGCACCCGCGGATCCACGAGGCCGTACAGGATGTCGGCGAGAAGGTTGAAGACGACCACGGCGGTCGCGGCGATGAGCAACCACGCGAGTACGGCGTTCGTGTCGCGCAGCGCGATCGACTCGAGCAGGAACCCGCCCATGCCGCGCCACTGGAAGACCGTCTCGGTGATCACCGCGCCGGAGAAGACGACCGGAAGGTCCAGCGCGACGATGGTCACGATCGGGATGAGCGCGGGGCGGACCACGTACGACCTGACGATGCGCCGGCGGGACAGCCCCTTGAGCACGGCGAACCGGACGTGGTCCCCGGCCAGTCCCTCGGCCACCGCCGCGCGTTGGTAGCGGCTCCAGGTCGCGAAGTGCACCAGGGCCAGCACGATCGTCGGCAGGACCAGGTGCCCGGCGATATCCCCGGCCAGGGGAAGTATGCCCTCGGGTCGGGGCACCGACGCCTCCCCCACCGTGTAGAAGATCTGGTAGCCGGTCAGGTCGTTCAGCCCGATCCCCCACTGCTTCAACAGCACTGCCAGCCAGAACGACGGCAGCGCGAGGAGCACGAACGCGGCCGGGGTCATCAACAGGTCCGGCCAGCGACGCTGGTGAAGCGCGGACACCGTGCCGGCGATCAGGGAAAGCACGAGCGCCAGCACGATGGCCAACACGACCAGGCGCAGGGTGACCCCGACCCGGGTGCCCAGCTCGGCCCCGATGTCGCGGGTGGCGATCGTCGACGGACCGAAGTCGCCGGTGAGCACCCCGCCGAGCCAGGTCAGGTAGCGCAGCGGTAGCGGCCGGTTCAGTCCCAACCGCGCCTCCTCGGCGGCGATCACCGACTCCGGGACCGGCGGTTGCCGGTCCCGGAGCTCGGCCAGCGGATCTCCCGAGACCGAGATCACTGTGAAGATCACGATGGAAGCGAGCAGCAAGACCAGGACGGCGCTTGCCAGCCGTCGAAGGATCAACCGAACCATGTCTCCGCGCCTCCTTTCCTCGGGAAGATCTGCCTGTGGTTACCGCGGGTTCAGACCGCGCGGATGCGGCCCCAGTGCCACCAGGGCACGGAGTAGCCGAGTTGGTCGGACCAGCCGTAGAACTTGCTGCTGCGGGCGAAGTACGTGCCGTACCAGAACAGCGGCACCCACTCGGTGTCCCTGGCCCAGATCTCCTGCAGGCGCCGGTAGTGCGCGCCGCGTTCGGCCAGGCTGCCCGCCGTGCGTGCGGCGAGGTAGGCGGCATCGACGTCAGGGTTGTGGTGCTGGGCCATGTTGCCCTGGCCGCCGCTGGTGTACTTCGGGGCGGTGATCTCCGGGTCGGGCGCCATCGATCCGCCGACGATGATCAGGTCGAAGTCGTGGGCGCCGGTGACCCGGCGCGCCCAGTCCACGGACGAGAGTCCCTCGAAGGTGACGTCGAGGCCGATCGCGCCCAGCTGACGCGTGATCATCTCCGCCAGTGGTTTGTGCCCGTGGAAGCTGTCCATGTAGAACATCGAGAGCCGGGCCCGTACGCCGGAGGCGTCGGCCGTCACGCCGGCCTCGTCCAGCAACGCGCGCGCCCGTTCCACGTCATGGCCCGGCGCCTTGGCATCCGGGTTGAACGCCCACTCCACCGAACCCAGCAGGTAGTGGTCCCACGCCTGCGAAACTCCCGGGTCGCCGAGTTCGGCGATCTCCTTCCGGTCCACGGCGAGGGCGACCGCCTCCCGGACCCGCTGGTCCCGCCAGAACTCCCGGCCGTGGTTGAAGTCCAGCAGCGCCATTCCCGGCCCCGGATCACGCAGCAGCTCGATGTCCGCCGTGGCGCCGTCGAGCAGGTGCAGCCGATCCTTGGTCAGGGTGTCCTGGGGGAAGAAGTGAGCCTCACCGCGGGCCACCATCCGGACACACTCGTCCCGGTCCGGGACGATCTTCAGGATCAGTCGGTCGATCTCCGGCTGCGGCCCCCAGTGGTTCTTCACCGCCTCCATGACGACGTGCTCGCCCGGTATCCATTCCGCCAGCCGGAACGGGCCGGAGCCGACCGGCTTCAGGTTGTGCGGGTTCGTCGCCCAGTCCGTTCCCTCGTACAGGTGCCGGGGCAGGATGTGGGTGAAGATGAAGTTCCCCAGCAGGACGAGGAATCCGGCGTTGGGCGTGTGCAGGTGGTAGTCGACGGTGTGGTCGTCGACCGCGACGATCGTCTCCACGTCCTTCAGGAACCGGCCGCCGGTGTATCCCATCTTCATCGCGTGCAGGTGGGTGTAGACGACGTCGTGCGCGGTCAGCGGGGTGCCGTCCTGCCAGCGTGCCGCCTGGTTGAGGTGGAAGCGCCACCGGCGCGACCCGTCCAGCTGCTCCCAGTGCGTGGCCAGGTCCGGGAACGGGTTGATCTCGAACCACTCGTTGAGAACCACCCGGTTGTAGATGTTGTTGCAGGCGATGTATCCGGCACTCGCGGTGGTGTTGCGGTAGACGTCGTTGAATTCCACCGCGTCATGCGGGGTGGCCACCACAAAGTCGATGGTCATCTGAATCCTTTCTCGAATGATCGCGCGACTACTTGCGCAGACCCCACTGCTCGACATTCATGGTGGTTCCGTACTTGCTGGGGTTGATGAAGATGTTGGCGAACTTGTTCGGGTGGACGGCCATCTGCGGGCTGGCGAACAGCGGCAGCACCACGCCGTCGGACATCAGGGTCCGGTCGAGTTCGTTCATCAGCTCGACCTGCTTGCGCGGATCGAGTTCGGTGGCGGCCGCCGCCAGGATCCGGTCCGCCTCGGCGGACGAGTAGCCGAACGAGCGGGCCGCCCCGGTGCCGTACCACTGCTGCAGGGACAGCGGACCCAGGTCGAGCGCCGTTCCGGTGGCCATGAGGTCGAAGCTGCCCGTACGCAGCGCCGGCGAGTAGCGCGAGCCGTCGGCCGCGTCGATGGCCACGGTGATGCCCAGTTGCTTGAGTTGGGACTGGGTGATCTGCGCGAGCTCCATGCGGAGCACGTCGGTGGACAGGGTCAACATCTTCAGATCGCGCAGGGGCTTCCCGTCGGGGAGGATCAGCCTGCCGTCGGTCACGCGATATCCCGCCTTCTCCAGGATGTCGAGCGCGGCCTTGCTGTCGCCCTTGCCGATGTTGAGCTCGTCGATGTTCTCGCGGTAGGCGTCGATGCCACCCACCTTCTGCCCGGGGACGTACGTACTGCTCTTCATGGTCACCAGGTCCGGCGCGTACTGGCCGACCGTGCGCTTACGCATGTCGTCGAGGTCGAGCGCGGTGGCGATCGCCTTGCGCAGGGCCGCGTCGCTCATCACGTCACCGGTGGTCTTCATGCCGAGGTGGAAGTAGGTGAGCGTCGAACCGACCTGAACGGTCATGCCGTTCATGGCCTTCACCTGGTTGACGGTGTCGAGAGTCGGGTTCTGGTAGACCAGATCGATCTCACCGTTCTGCAGCGCCGTGATCTGCGCGCCCTGGCCCGAGATGTAGCGCGTCGTGATGGTGTCCAGGTTCGCCGGATCCCCGTACCACTTGGGGTTCTTGACCATGGTCATCGAGACGCCGTCCTGGTAATCCTTGATCAGGTACGGCCCGCCCGAGAACTTCGGCACGTTCTTGCCGAAGCCTTCGTTGAAGGAGGTCGCCAGGTCCCCGTAGGTCTCGGCCACGTGCGCCGGCAGGATGTAGTTGAACAGGGCCTGCCACATCGCGAACGGTTTCGCGTAGGTCATCGTCACCGTCTTGCCGTCGCTGCTGGTCTCGACAGAGGTGATCAGCGAGTAGCCTTCGGTGAACGCGGCCTTGCACCCGGCGCACTTCTTCGGGTCCTGCACCGCCTGGGTGTACTCGAAGTCCTTGCCGGTGATCGGGGTCCCGTCCGACCAGACGGCCTTCTGCTGGATCTTGTATTCGACCTTCATCGGGCTGGTGCCGACCACCTCGGCGGACTCCAGGAGCGCCTTGTTGAGCACCACGCTGGTGTCGGGGTTGGTCAGGAACGGATGCGGATAGAAGGGCCACTGCTGCTGGCGCTGGCCGGTGGTGTCGCCGGCGGCGGACAGGGGGTTCCAGTCCACCGGAGCGCTGGTAGCGGCCAAGGTCAACGTCCCGCCGGCCGTGACCTCGCTCGCGGCGGTCGGCGTCTGGGACTTGTCATCGTCGATCTTCGTGCAACCTGCGGGCCCGACCAGCGCGGCGAGCGCGACAGCGACCACGAGGCGTCGAGAGGCTTTCACGGGCACACGTCCTCTGGTTCAAGTGATGGGGGTACGCGACGTCGTGTGGCTGGTGTTCGACTCCGGGGGGCGGTTGCCAGGGTGGCTGGACTCCGCGGCCAGAACCCTCAAAGTTCGAGGTCAACTGCCGTAGAAGCTAAGTTCGGCTTATGTTCTGGTCAACATTACAATGTCCATGGACATATCCTGACCGCCTCCTCGAGGGTCGGCCCCGCACCCACGGGCCGGCGCCCCCCGCGGCCCACGCCCGACGGCTACAGTCACCACCCGGCACGCCCACCCCGCCGACCGCGGCGCTTGATGGGGCGTTGACCCTCGGGCGCGTATCGCTATTCGGAGGACACCAACCGTGACACCACCAGCGCCGCTGGATAGCCAGGAATGCATGCGACTCATCCAGTCGCGGCTCACGTTGCGCACGACCAACGCGCTGGCCCGGGCGATCCTCGACCTGATCGCGTCCGGCGACCTGCCGGCCCAGTCGCAACTGCCCACCGTGCGGGACCTGGCGGCCAAACTGGGAATGAGCCGGTCGTCGGTGGCGCAGGCCTGGAAGACGCTCAGCTCCCGGTACGTCATCGAGACCCGGCGCCGCGGCGGCACCTTCGTCCTCGGGCCGCCGCAGCCGCCACGGGCCAGGCGGTTCGACAGCATGGTGCGCACCTCGTCGACGATGCCCATCGATCTGGGAAATCTGCGAAGGGATGACCTGCCCCCTCCGGACCTGGCACCCGCTCTCGCCTACGCGCTGAGCAACCGGGCACTGCACAACACCTTCGCCGACCCGGTCGCCCCCGAGCTGGCGGAGGCGGTCCAGCCATTCTGGCCGTTCGAGACCAACCATTTTCTCGCCACCCACGGGATCATCGACGCCATCGAACTGGCGCTTGCCGCCGTGGTCCGCCCGGGCGATCGGGTCATCATCGAGTCACCCACCCAAGCACGAGTGCTCGACATCCTGGATTCCATCGGCGCCACCACGATCCCCATCGACTACCGACCAGGCGGCCCAGATCTTGATCAACTACGGGTTGCGCTGATCAGCAAACCGACCGCGATGATCTACCAGCCCAGCGGAAACGCGCCGTCCGGGCTGACAGTCAGCGACGCGTGGATCGACGGGGCGGCTTCCCTGCTCCAGAATGAAGCATTTCCCATCTTCGAACTTTCGCAGACCGCCCTCATGCGGTCAGCACAGCGGTCTCTGGCGACCCGCCTCCCGAGCCGTGTCGTGCACATGCAGGCCTACAACTTCTTCTTCGGCGCCGACCTGCGCGTCGCCGTGGTAGGCGGCTCGCCGGAGTACATCGACATGATGTGGCTACGACTCACCTACTCATCACGCTGGGTCAGCCGCGTCCTGCAACTCGCGCTGGCGTTCCAATTGACGGACGCGAATGCGATACGCCACACGAACGACTTCATCGCGGAGTGCAAGCGAAGGCACTCCGAATTCAGCCAGGCCCTCACCAGACGCGGATTCGACCTCGAACCGACCGAGGGACCCCACATCTGGCTGCCGGTTCCCGACGAGCATTCGGTCTGCACCCGACTCAGTCGGCACGGCATCGTCGTTCATCCCGGCAGTTTCTTCCATGCCCACCCAGCCACACAGCATCATGTGCACATCAACGGAACCGCACTGGTCCACGGCATCGACGAAATGGCCCAGACGATAGCCCAGGCCTGCCGGATGCCCACCAAGGCAAGCGAAGACTCCCCCGTTCCTGCCGGACCCGATCCGAGTCGAGACCAGACCTCAACTCCGTGGGTGGCCGCCCGAACGCCGCGATGAGACACCCGCTGCTCTGCGCGAACGCCGGCAGCGCCAGGGTGCCCGCCGCAGTCCGGGCACGCAGCCCGATCGTGGCCAGGATCAGCACCTCGGCAGAAGCTGGCTGACGAAGCCGTCGACGGCCTGCCGCATCTGGGAGAGGCCCGGTTCCTCGATCGGCAGGTGCCCGGCCTCGTCCAACAGCACAAGCTGCGTGCGTGCGGTGATACGTCCGAAGAAGGGAAGGCTCAGTTCCGGTGGGGTCCAGCGGTCGGCTGCCGGGTGGGCCATCAGCACCGGGCAGGCGGTGAACTGCTCTGGCTCCACCGGTGGCGCTGAGGACAGGAAGGTGCGGAGGAACGTCAGCGAGACGCGATTGCCGCCGCCGGCGGGATCCGATGCGACCAGCGCCGTCAACGCGGAATCGTTGCTCATCGCGCCCATGTTCGCCACCCAGCGCATGGGGATGTGCAGCCGGCCCAGCCAGCGCAGGTGGTGCAACATCGGCAGCGCTGTCCTTCCCATGATCGGCAGGCGGGTCATCCGCATCCGGACCGCGACGTCGCGTGGGTCGAGCAGGCAGGTCACGATCAGGCCGGCGACGTTCCCGAGGGCGGCGACCGAGTAGGCCAACATCCCACCCATGCTCGCCCCGAGCAGGAACACCGGTCGCCCGTCGCGCGCCTTCTCGGCCACGACGAGGTCGGCCACGCAGTCGATCCACTCCTGGTAGCCGACCGGTCGCTTGCCGGTCCTGCTCAACCCGTAGCCGATCAGGTCCGGCGCCACCACCTCCATCGGTGTGGTGCGGGTCAGCAGGCGCGCGTAGGGCGCGAGCATGCGTCCGTAACCGCCCGCGCCGTGCAGCAGGATGAGCTTGGCCGGCGCGTCGGGCGCTGCCAGCCGGTCCAGGTGCACGTCCGTGCCGCGCCACCGCCACCACTGCTCCGTCGGGGCGTTGGCTGCGGTGACGCGCAGCTGCGCGGGATAGAACCGCTGGTAGGCGCGCCAGCGCGTGACGTGTTGATAGGTGTCCTGCGCGACCACCCTCGGTCCCTCCCCGCTGACCTCATTCGGCTTCGCCACGCCCACCGCCTCGCAGTAGGCGAGTCTCCGCAGTTCCCGGCTATGGTATGAGGAATTCCTCGCTTTCTGGTACTCGCATTCGGGAGCTCGGTTGCCTTCTCGGCCGTCACCGCATCAGCCCAGGAAAACGCCCCAACAGCAACGCTCCTGGCAGACCCGCCAGCGCATCCTCGACGCCGCGGCTCGCGTTTTCGCCGACTACGGGCACGCCGCGGGCACCACCGACCGCATCGCCGAGGCCGCAAGGCTCTCCGTCGGCTCGGTGTACCAGTACTTCCCGAACAAGGACTCGATCCTGCTCACCCTCGCACTCGCACACGTCGACGAGAGCGCCGCGACCGTGCGAGCGGCCCTCGCCGCCACCGCCACCCCTCCGACGCTGATGCACTGGCTGCCCGCGACCGTCGCCGCGTACGCCGACCTGCACACACGCGACCCACGCCTGCACAAGGTGCTGTTCGAGGAGTCCCCGCGCCCGCCCGAGCTGCTGGCCCGATTCCACCAGGCCGAACGCGACGCCGCCGACACCGTCGAGCAGCTCCTGCGCCAGGACCCCGTCCTCGACCTCCCCGAACCAGCACGCAACGCCCGCATCGTGGTAGCGGTCATCGAGTCCCTGGTTCACCGGTACGTCAGCCAACAAGGCGACATCGACACCCAACAGCTGACCGACGAGATCGTCGACCTCCTGGTCGCCTACCTGCACGCCGCGCAGCATCCCCGTCGGCGTCAGCCCTCTACGGTGGATCGCCCGACAGGCACCCCCACCGACGGTTTGACGTGATCCATCCGGAGCGCGGTGCGCGGCAGCAGCCGAGTTCGAGAGACGGGTTCGACGTTTCGTGACCGGTCCGCCACCGGCCCCGACCACCGGGCCGGCGGCGGACGGGCACGGTGTAGTGTTGACCAGCGTCCGGGACCGCGACGGCCGTACCGAGGTACGGGTGGCCGCGCAGACACCGACCGCCACGACCGCGTTCATGGCGCCCGTGGCGTCGGAGGGCGTGGCGCGCGGACCTCCTCGGCCGGCCCGGCAACCCGCCGAACACCGACGGTGACGGTGACGGCACGGTCCGGCCGCCGATGCCCGCCGGGAAGATCGTCACCGCGCAACTCGACCTGAACTGACCGCGCGAGCCTCCCCGGGCGTCCGCCCGACGCCTGCCACGCTGTGCCGGGGTGGAGGTTTCACCGGCACGGAAAATGGAGAAGGTGGAAGTCGCACCTGCGCCCGAGGGGGGATCACTCGTGTCCGACACCAGCATCGACCGGTCCGACCGCCAGGCCGACCGTCCTGACGAGGTGACCGATCCACTGCTGTGGAAGCTCGCCTTGGACGTGGCCGACGCCCACGAACCGGACGGAAACGGCGGATGCCGCAACCTGCTCTGCGCGGGCCAGGCGTGGCCCTGCCCGGCCTGGAACAACGCCCAGCACGCGCTGCGCGTGGCCCGGGCCGACTCCGCCACGCAGCCGTCGTCGCCCGGCGTCCCGAGGCAGCCGGACCGCACCGACCGGCCGGCCGCAGCCGGGTCGGCGCGACGCCCCCGGCCGACCGCGTCGGCCGCGTAGGGCGCCAACCTCGGGCCGAGCCGGACGTACGCGCCCGGTCGGTGCCGAACGTCTGCGCCGCCGCACCCACCTGCCGGGTGCGGCGGTCGTCGTGACCGGCGTGCTGCCGGGACTCAGGCCGACCCGACCGGCCCGGTGATCCGGGCGGCCAGCTTCTTCGGGGCGAGCAGGCAGTAGCTCTCGGTGAGCAACTCGCCGACCTCGGCCCAGTCGACGCCGTCGTCGAGCACCATGCCCAGCACGTCGGCGCCCCAGTCCGGCTTGAAGAACGGGTGGCCGCCGGCCACCAGCGCGTGGACCTCGTCGAGGGGCGCGCGGAACGTCAGCACGCAGGTCGGCTCGTCGGTCGCGGCGGCCCGGGCGTACGCCATCTGGTGGTCGGGGTCGACGGTGAGCACGTGGGCGAAGGTGCGCTTGCGGATCCGCCAGCGCACCCCCACCCAGGCCGGCTCCTCGTAGCTCTCCGGCAGCTCGCGACAGATCGGCCGCAGCCGGTCGAGGAACTCCGACGGCACGTCTCCAGGGGCGGTCATGCCCGCACCGTAACCGCGCCCACCGACACTTCTGCCGCCCTCGCCGGCCGTCGGTCCGGCTGCGCTGCCAGCGGCGGACGGCGGTCCGCGCGGCCGGTCAGGCGCCGGCGGCGTCGGCCTCGTCGAGCCAGCGCCGGTACCAGCGGGCGAAGCCCAGCGGCGTGCCGTCGGCGTCGCGCAGCGGCCGGAAGCCGGAGCCGTCGGCGGTGTCGTCGGCCCACATCTGACCGCGTGCCGGGCCGCTGACCACCAGCGCCTCGCGCATCGCGCAGCCGAGATGGCACAGGTAGAGCAGCCCGATCGAGTGGTCGGGGGCGTAGACCAGCCTGTCGTGCCGTTCCCAGTAGGCGTCCTCGGCCTCGTTGAACGCCTCGACGGTGTCGTAGTCCTCCTCGTCGGGAGGCTCGGGCAGCCCGTCGGCCGGGTTGAAGGGCTCGGTGTGCGGGAACGGCTGGTGCAGCGTGTCCCGATCGGTGAGGTCGGCTCCGTCACCCTCCCACGCCCAGCGGCCGTCCACCCTGCGCAGCGGGAACAGCCCGTAGGTCGGCCCGGCGCCGCCCCGGCCGGCGGCGAGCAGGAACGAGCGGTACTCCTCGGGCAGCTCGACCCGCAGCTGCCCCTCCAGCTCGGCCATCTCCTCGGCGCGCAGCGGCGGCTCCAGCGTCCACCGGTGCGCGTGGGCGCCGAAGACCTTGTCACCGCCGGGGTGAGCGGCCAGCCGGGCGAGCCGCCCGCGTACGTCTGACCAGTCGGTGTGCGTCACAGCTGGGACCCTATCGACGGGCACCGACAACGACGGGGCGGCCGACCCCCGGTGCGGGAGCCGGCCGCCGGTCGGCACCGGGTGTCACCGGGGTGTCGGGACCGCCTCGCGGGCGAGGATCACCGCGCCGAGCAGCGCGGCGTCGTCGGCGAACCGGGACAGGACCACCTCCGGCGGGTACGGCAGGACCGCGGCGAGCCGCTCCCCCAACAGACCCCGGATCAGTCCGTTGCCGGCCACCCCGCCGACCAGCACCACCCGCTGCGGGTCGAGCAGCAGGCAGCAGGTGACCAGGTGTCGGGCCAGCTCGTCCACCCGGGCGGTCAGCGCGTCCCGGGCCGGGCCGGGATGCTCGGCGGCGGCGGCCAGCGCGGACGCGCCGCCCGACAGCCCGAGCGAGTCCGCGAGCCCGTCCAGCGCCCGGCCGGAGAAGTCCAGCTCCAGCATGGTGCCCGGCCACGGACCGCCGGCCACGGCGTAGCCGATCTCGCCGGCCGCCCCGTGGTGACCGGCCAGCACCGCCCCGCGGACCGTGGCCGCCGCCGCGACGCCCGTGCCGAGGCCGACCACCAGGCCGGGGTCGGCGTCGCGCAGCGCGCCGATCCGCAGCTCGGCCAGGGCGGCGGCGTTCAGGTCGTTGTCGACCGCCACCGCCGGCACCGCCAACCGGTCCCGGACCGCGTCGGCGAGCCGCAGCCGGTCCCAGCCGGGCACGTTCGGGGCCAGGTCGATCCCGTCCGGCCGCACCACGCCGGGCGAGGCGATGCCGGCCGCGACGACCGGCGAGCCGACCTCCCCCACCAGCTTCGCGGCCAGCTCCAGCGCCCGGTCCAGGGCCTGCGGGGCGCCCCGCTCGGCGTACGTCGGGACCCGCTCGCGGGCCAGCAGCCGCCCCTGCCCGTCGGCCACCCCGACCGCCATCTTGGTGCCACCGAAGTCGATGCCGAGCAGCACGCCGGCGTCGCCGGCCGCCTCGGCGGCCTCGGCGGCCCGACCGGCCAACCGCACGCTCACCGTCCCGTCCCCGTGGTCACGACCCCCGCGCCGGCGCTCATCGGCCCGCCCGCTCGGCGGCGACCGCGTCCAACGCCTTGTCGGCGGCGGCCAGCCGGTCCCGGACGGCGGCCAGCCGGCCGGCGACGGTGTCGAAGGTGCCGCGCAGCACCGCCACCTGGGCCCGGACGGCGTCCGCGCCGGGGCCGTCGACCTGGGCGCGGTCGAGCACCAGCTCGGGGCGTACGGCGGCGGCGATCAGGTCGGCGACGGCGGCGTCGGCCAGCCCGTCGGCGATCCCCTCGGCCGCCGCGCGGACGGTCTGCGCGGTCCAGGTGTCCGGGGCGCCGCCGCGCACCAGCCGGCCGACCACGGAATGGGCGGCCCGGAACGGCACCCCGTGCCGGGTCAGCGCGTCCGCGGCGGCGGTGGTGGTGGCGCCGGAGGCGACGATCTCCTCCCGCGACGGCGGCTCGAGCGGCTCGATCTCGGCGAGGAAGCCGCCGAGCAGGGCGAAGAACCGGTCGGTGCGGTCGTTGCTCTCCCAGAGCCGGACCTGCACGTCGGTGGTGGCGTTGTTGGAGTCCTCCCACCAGGCCGCGCCGACGTTGTTGAGCACGGAGGCGGCGTCGGCGGCGGTGGCGCCGGCCATCGAGACGAGGTGTTCCAGCACCACCGGGTTGCGCTTCTGCGGCATGATGCTGCTGCCCTGGGTGAAGTCGCCGGGGGTGGTCACCCAGCGCCAGCTCAGCCAGTCCATCAGGGTGCGGGCCAGCCGGGCGCCGGTCGCGAGGGCCTGGGCGTTGAGGGTGCCGACCCGGACGAGGTGGTCGGCGCCGGCCACCGCCTCGTAGGAGTTGGTGACCAGGCCGCCGAAGCCGAGCAGCTCGGCCACGCGCGCCGGGGCGATGTCCAGGTCGGTGCCGGCGAACGCGCAGGAGCCCAGCGGGGAGGTGTTGAGGGTTTCGATCAGGTCGGCGTACGCGACGGCCTCGCCGGCGAGGGCCTCGGCGTAGCCGGCGAGGGCGTGCCCGATGGTGGTGGGCTGGGCCGGCCGGCGGTGGGTGTAGCCGGTGATGACCACGTCGGCGTACCGGTGCGCCGAGTCCAGGGCGGTCGCGCCGGCGGCCAGGACCCGGTCGAGGACCCCGAGCAACTGGTCGCGCAGCAGCATCCGGAACACCCCGGCGTCGAGGTCGTTGCGGCTGCGGGCCATCTGCACGTCCAGCTCGGACGTGGGGATGCCGCACGCCTGCGCCAGCCGCTTCTCCATCAGGTAGTAGGTGTCCTCGAACGTGCCGTCGAACTCCGGCGCACCGGCGGTGTCGGCGCGCAGTTCGGCCAGCCCGCGCAGCAGCCGGGCGCCCCGCTCGGCGGGGATGAGCCCCTGCTCGGTCAGCATCACCACGTGCGCCTGGCTGGCCCGCACCATGGCCGGGAAGAGGTACCCGACGTGGTGGTCGTAGGTCGGCCGGAGGTGGTGCCGCTGGTAGGTGGTCAGCGCGGGTGTGTTCATGACGGTTCTCTACTTCCTTCCGTGCCGGGCGCGCCGGTCACCCGCCGCGCCCGTCGTCAGCCGGTCAGTGGTCGAGGCCGAGCAGACGCTCGGCGTTCCCGGCGAAGATCGCGCGCAGGTGGTCGTCGGGCAGGCCCAGCTCGCGGCAGATCCGCAGCTGGTCGTCGAGGTAGCGGGTGACGTAGCCGCGCGGGAACCACGACGAGTCGCTGCCGAACACGATCCGGTGCGGGCCGATGGTCTCGTAGCAGCGCCGGAACAGCTCGTCCAGCGTCAGCTTGTACGGCATCCAGCGCACCCACTGGTTCGATCCGGAGGTGTCGACGTGGATGTTGGGGCAGCCCCAGGCGGCGAAGAGCAGGTCCTGCACGTGCTGGACGCCGAAGTGCGGCACCACCACGGCCAGTTCGGGGAAGCGGCGGGCCATCCGGGCCAGCTCGTCGGGGCCGCCGTACCGGCCGTGGGAGAGGCCGCCGGCGCTGCCGTAGTGGCCGATGTGGATCAGGACCGGCACGCCGAGGCGCTGGGCGGTGCCCCACAGCGGGTCGAGGGCCTCGTCGTCGAGCGGGCCGCGCAGCAGCGGGGCGAAGAGCTTCAGCCCGCGCAGGCCGCGTTCGACGACCGCGCGTTCCAGCTCGGCGGCGGCGTCCGGCCCGTACGGGTCGTGGTGGGCGAAGCCGAGCAGCAGGTCGGGGTGGCGGTCCACCACGTCCGCGACGGTGTCGTTGCCGCCGCCGGTGACGAAGACGGCCCGGCGGATGTCGACCGCGCGCAGCTCCTGCGCCCACCGGTCCGCCTCGTCCTCCCACCGCGCCGCGGGGGGCTCGGGGTCGGGGAAGCCCCACGCCTGCCGCCACTGCGCCGCGTACGGGGCGGAGCCGGCGGCGCGGACGGCGCGCTCGTGCTCGCCGCCGGGGTGCATGCCGGCGGCGTGCTCGCACGCCCGGATCGTCTCGTCGGC
Organism: Micromonospora sp. NPDC052213; assembly: GCF_040679695.1. Lineage (NCBI taxonomy): Bacteria > Bacillati > Actinomycetota > Actinomycetes > Micromonosporales > Micromonosporaceae > Micromonospora > Micromonospora sp. NPDC052213. The sequence continues at coordinate 4,036 of NZ_JBFAVI010000119.1, read as the reverse complement.
GCCGATGCGGAAGTGCAGGTGGAAGTCGACGACGTCGAGTCCGCGGTCGACGGTCACGGTGCCTCCTCTGGCTGGGGCCCGCCGGCCGGCGGGGTGCCGGCGGGCGGAACGTCCGTGGGCGGCGGGGCGGCGCCGACCGGCGTGTCGGCGGGCAGCGGGGCGTCGGTGGGCGGGGCGGGAAGCGGGGCGGCCACCCAGGCGGCGACGACCTCCCGCAGCCGCGTCGCGGCCAGCTCCCGGACCCGCCGGCCGGTCTGCTCGCCCGCCAGCGAGACGTGCCCCGACCAGCCCTGCCACGGCTCGGGGCGGGACTCCACCAGCACGTACGGGTGGGTCACCGGCAGCTTCGGCCTCGGCGGCAGGTCGGCGACCGCGTCGAGGCGCACCGCGCCGGGATCGAAGCCGAGCACCCCGTCGGTCTCGTACGCCCCGCCGTGGCCGCGCGCCGGCAGCGGCCCGTACAGCTCGGCGGTCTCGGCCGGGGTCACGAGCTGGAACCAGTTGACCAGCAGCAGGCTGGCCGTGCGCCGCCCGGAGACCCACTCCATGGCGGCCCGGACGGTGGACATGTTGGCGTCGTGCCCGTTGACGATCAGCAGCCGGGGGAACCCGGCCGCCACGATGCCCTCGATCACGTCGGCCAGGTAGCCGACCGCGATCTCCGGCCGGATCGCCACGGTGCCGGGCCACGGCCGGGTCTGGCCGGGGCACGCGGCGTACGGCACGGCGGGGAAGAGCACCCCGCGCGGACCCGCCGCCGTGCCGGGTGCGCCGCCCGGGGTCCCGTCGCCGTCGCCGGGGACCGCGCTCTCGGCGGCGAAGCCCTGGGCGAGGATCAGGTCGGTGCCGAGCGGCAGGTGCGGGCCGTGCCACTCGACCGCGCCGACCGGCAGCACCGCGAAGTCCGCCGCCTCGGCCACCGCCGCCAGTTCCCCGCCGGGGATCCGGGCGGCGGGGACCAGCCCGCCGCCCGCCGGCCAGGCCGCGCTCACGCCGTCCACCGCGCCGCCTCCCGGCTGGAGCGCCGGCCGCCTTCCAGCCGGCCGGAGACCACCATCACCACGAAGATCAGGACCACCTGGAGCATGCCGTACGCGGCGGCGGTGCCGACCTCGAACGAGTACATCCGGTTGTTGATCTCCACGGAGATCGGCGCGGTGTCGGAGGTGTAGATGAGCACCGAGGCGACGAACTCGCCGACGCCGTGTACGAAGGCGAGCAGCGCGCCGGCCACCACGCCGGGCAGCATCAGCCGCAGGGTGACCGTGCCGAACGCCCGCCACCAGGACGCGCCCAGGTTGCGCGCGGCCTCCTCCAGCGACGGGTCGATCTGCGCCAGGGTGGCCGAGCTGGACCGGAACACCAACGGCAGGAACCGCACGAAGTACGCCAGCGGCATGATCCAGAAGGTGCCGATCAGCACCTGCCCGAAGCTGAACGCGTTGCCGGTGCTGAACGCCGAGATCAGGTTGATCGCCACCACCGTGCCGGGCAGCGCCCAGGCCAGCATGACCGCCACGTCCAGCAGGCCCCGGCCGCGGAAGTCCAGCCGCCGCACCGCGTACGCGATGAGCACGCCGACCACGACACAGCCGACGGTCGCGATCAGGCTCATCTGCAGCGAGTTGAGGATCGGCTGGAACGCCTCGGGGTCGGAGAAGATGGTGACGAAGTTCTGCGTGGTGTAGGCCGCCGGGATCACCTCGGTGGTCCAGGAGCCGTCGGCGGAGAACGCCACCAGGGCGATGGTCGCCACGGGGGCGAGCAGCACGGCCGTGGCCAGGATCGACGCGACCAGGGCCAGCCACTTGCCGAACGGGTTGGTGATCTCCCGCCGGTGCGCGGCGACCCCCTTCGACTGGGACCGGTAGCTGCGCCGCCCCTCGTACCAGCGCATGCCGAGCAGGAACAGCACCGACACCACGCCGAGCACCGAGGCGTACGTGGAGGCCATCGGCAGGTCGCCGTTGGTGCGGTTGATGTAGATCTGCATGGTCATGGTCTGGTCCACCCCGAACAGCAGCGGGGCGGTGTACGAGGCCAGCGAGGTCATGAAGACCAGCAGCGAGGCGGAGACCAGCGCCGGGGTGAGCATCGGCAGCAGCACCGTACGCCACACCCGGACCCGGCCGGCCCCCAGGTTGTACGCGGCCTCCTCCACCGAGGGGTCCATCCCGCCGAGCGCGGCGGAGGCGGACAGGTAGAAGTACGGGTACATGGTGAAGGTGTGCACCACCAGCACCCCGGCGATGCCGCTGAACGGCAGCACCGGGTTCTCGGTGCCGAAGAGCTGCTGGAGCCCGCGCGGGAGGATGCCCGTCTCGCTGTAGAGCAGCTGGAACGAGATCGCCCCGATCAGCGGCGGCAGGGCCGCCGGCACCAGGATGATCGCCTCGATCAGCCGGCGACCGGGGAACGAGAACCGCTTGAGCAGGAAGGCCATCGCCACGCCGACGACGCCGCAGAGCAGCACGCTGGCCGCGGAGATGATCAGCGAGGTGACCAGGGACGAGCGGGCCACCCCGTCGCCGGAGAGGAAGGCGCCGTAGTTCTCCACCCCGTCCACCCCGACGCTCTCGGCGAAGGTGGCGAACATCGGCTGCACCACGTACCCGAAGAGGATCAGCGCGAGCGGGAAGACCAGGACGTACGGGAACCAGCGGGAGCCGGTGCCGCCGGCGAACCGGTCGGCGAGCCGGCGGCGCGGCGCGCGCGGCGGCGTCGGCTCGTGGGCGACCGGGGCGACGGTGGCCGGGCTGGGCGTGGCGGGAATGGTGCTCACGGGCGCACCACCCACATCCGCTCGCGGTTCAGCCGAAGCCCGACCTGGTCGCCGGCGGCGATCCCGTCCGGCACGTCGATCGCGGCGACCTGCACCGACTCGCCGGCCACGTCGACCACGAGGTTGGTGGCCATCCCGGTGAACTCCACCTCGGTGACCCGGCCGGGCAGCGCCTCCGCGTCGGTGGCCGAGGTGAGGCCGATGTGCTCGGGGCGGACCGACACCAGCGCGGTGTCGCCCTGGCGCAGGCCGTGCCCGGTCGGGGCGGGGACGGCGATCTCGCCGCCGGCGGGCAGCTTCACCGTGACGGCCCGCTCGGCGGCGCCGGCCACCGGCAGGGAGAGCACGTTGCTGCGGCCGATGAAGCGAGCCACGAAGCTGGTCGCCGGGCGGTGGTAGATCTCCTGCGGGGCGCCGATCTGCTGCACCCGGCCGGACTGCATCACCGCGATCCGGTCCGACATGGCCATCGCCTCGGCCTGGTCGTGGGTGACGTAGATGGAGGTGGTGCCGGCCTCGCGCTGGATGCGGCGGATCTCCACCCGGGTCTCCTCGCGCAGCTTGGCGTCGAGGTTGGACAGCGGCTCGTCGAGCAGCAGGGTGCGCGGCCGGATCACCAGGGCCCGGGCGAGGGCGACGCGCTGCTGCTGGCCGCCGGAGAGCTCGTCGATGCGGCGGTCGCCGTAGCCGGCGAGGTGCACCTGCCCGAGCGCCTCCTCGACCCGGCGCCGCGACTCGGCCCGGCCGACCTTGCGGATCTTGAGCCCGTACGCGACGTTCTGCGCCACGCTCATGTGCGGGAAGAGCGCGTAGTTCTGGAACACCATGCCGGTGTCGCGCTTGTTCGGCGGTCGGCGGGTGACGTCCTCCGCGCCGAACCGGATCCGGCCGGAGGTGGGGAAGTAGAACCCGGCCACCATGCGCAGGGTCGTGGTCTTGCCGCAGCCGCTCGGGCCGAGCAGCGTGAAGAACTCCCCGGCGGCGATGGTGATGTCGACGTCGTCCACGGCCGCGGTGTCGCCGCCGCGCGCGAAGCGCTTGCTCACCGACTCCAGCGTGACATCGATCATGAGGTCCTCTCCTTCGTGCGGTACCGGACCTGTCGGTCGTGGGATGGGGGGGGCGGGAGACGGGAAGGGCACCGTCCTGACGCCTCCGGTGGAGAGGGGCTCCCCTCTCACACCGTGCCGGCGCCCCGGGGGCGGGCGGCGGGGCGCCGGGGACGGGACGGGCCCGCCCCCGGCGCCCGGGCGG
>NZ_JBFAVI010000118.1:0-21736 GCF_040679695.1 Micromonospora sp. NPDC052213 | reverse complement strand
GCCGCGGACCAGGACGGCCGCCTCGGCCAGCGCCGGGCGGCGGGCGCCGAGCGGATCGGCCGGCCACTCGGCGCGGAGCACCACCTCGGTGGTCGGGTTGACCGCGTCGCCCGGCGGCTCCGGCGCCCACTCGTCGACCAGGTGCCCCGCGCGGCCGTCCAGGCAGGCGTCGTGCACCTCCCGCAGCAGCACCGACGGGCCGCGCGGCCGCTTGGTCCCCTCCCCCCACCAGTGGCCGGAGCAGAGCAGCAGCCGGCGGGGCCGGGTCACCGCCACGTACGCCAGCCGGCGTTCCTCCCGCTCGTCGTGCGCCCGCCAGGCGTCGGTGAAGTCCTCCAGCGCCCGCGCCACCCCGCGCTGGTCCTCGGTGCCGCCCAGGCCCAGCTCGGGCAGCCCGTCGGCGTCGCCGCGCAGCGGGAACGGCAGCACGCCGAGCCCGCCCAGCCAGTGGTCGGAGTTGCGCACCGGCCCCGGCCACACGCCCCGGCTCAGCCCGGCCACCGCGACCACGTCCCACTCCAGGCCCTTCGCGGCGTGCGCGGTGAGGATCTGCACCGCCCCCTCGACCACCTCCACCTCGCCCGGGCTGAGGCCGCGCTCCTCGTCCTCGGCGGCGGCGAGGTAGGCCAGGAAGCCCGACAGGGTGGCGCCCGGCGTCTCGCCGCCGAACCGGGCGGCGACGTCGCCGAGCGCGTCCAGGTGGCCCCGGGCCAGGCCGGCGTCCCCGGCGCCGTCCCGGCCGGCGCGTACGGCCACCTCCACGTCCAGGCCGATCGTGCGCTCGATGTCCGCGATCAGCTCCGGCAGGGACTGGTCCAGCCGGTAGCGCAGCAGCCCCAGCTCCCGGGCGTACGCGCGCAGCCGGGCGTAGCCCTCCGCCGAGTACGCCTGCGCCGGGCCGAGGTCGGCCAGCGCCTCGACCAGGGTCGCCTCGTCGAGCAGGTCGGGGGTGATCTCCGGGCTGCCGTCGTCGGCGAGCTTCCGCCGGGCGGCGGCGATGCCCTTCGCCCGCCGGTGCAGGGCCACCAGGTCACGCGGGCCGATCCGCCAGCGCGCCCCGGTCAGCAGCCGCAACAGCGCCGCCCCGTCCGTCGGGTCCGCCAGCACCCGCAGCGTGCACACCACGTCCCGCACCTCGGGGGTGTCCAGCAGGCCGCCCAGGCCGACCACCTCGACGGGCAGCCCGCGCTCGCGCAGCGCCGACTCGATCGCGGGGATCTGGCTGCGCAGCCGCACGAGCACGGCCGTCGTCGGCCGCAGCGGCACCGGGATGTGCTCGGGCAACGCGCCGGGCATGGCGGCCGCCCCGCGCCAGACGTGCAGCACGCTGTCGGCGATCCAGTCCGCCTCGTCGGCGTACGTCGGGAGCAGGGCGCAGTGGACGGTGCCGCCGGCGGCGCCACGGGCGCTGCGGTGCGGCACCGGGTCCTTGACGCTCATCGCGGCGTGCAGCTCCGGCACCCGGGCGCCGGCGGCGCGCAGCGGGGTGGCCAGGGCGTTGGCGACGCCGAGGATCTCGGGGCGGTTGCGCCAGCTCGTGGTGAGGCCGAGCACCTCGGCCGGCGAGCCGTCGGCGCGGGCGAACTCCGTGGGGAAGCGGTCCAGGGTGCCGGCGCTCGCCCCCCGCCAGCCGTAGATCGACTGGCACGGGTCACCGACCGCGGTCACCGGGTGCCCACCGCCGAACAGCGCGTTGAGCAGCACCACCTGTGCGTGGCTGGTGTCCTGGTACTCGTCCAGCAGCACCACCCGGAAGCGGTCCCGCTCGATCTCGCCGACCCCGGGGTGGTCCCGGGCCACCCGGGCCGCCCGGGCGAGCTGGTCGGCGAAGTCCATCGCCTCGAAGTCCTCCTTGCGCCGGGCGTACGCGCGCACCAGCGGGAGCAGCTTCAGCCGGGTCTGCTGGAGGGCCAGGGCCTTGCGCACGTCGGCGTAGACCCGGCCGGGGCGGGCCTGCACCTCGGCGAAGAACCGGCCCGTCCAGGCGGCCAGCTCGTCCGGGTCGACCAGGTGCTCGTCCAGCTCGCCGGCGAGCGCCAGCACGGCGTCGGTGACCGTGCTCGGCATCCGGTCCACCTCGGACATGTCGCCGTCGTAGTTGCGCACCAGCAGGTCGACGAGCTGCCAGCGGGACGCCTCGGTGAGCAGCCGGGTGGACGGCTCGTAGCCGGCCCGCAGCCCGTGCTCGGTGACGATCCGGCCCGCGTACGAGTGGTAGGTGGAGACGGTCGGCTCCCCCGCCAGCGGGTCGTCGAGCGGGTCCCGCCCCCGCCGCCCGAGCCGCCGCACCAACTGGTCGAGCCGCGTACGCACCCGGTGCGCGAGCTCACCGGCGGCCTTGCGGGTGAAGGTGAGCCCGAGCACCTGCTCCGGCCGCACGTGCGAGTTGGCGACCAGCCAGACCACCCGGGCCGCCATCGTCTCGGTCTTGCCCGAGCCCGCGCCCGCGACCACCAGCAGGGGCTCCACGGGCGCGGCGATGATGGCCGCCTGCTCCCGGGTGGGCGCCGGCAGCCGCAGCAGCTTCGCCAGCTCCACCGGCGTGTACCGGGGGCCGGCGTCGGCGACCCGGGGCGCCGGTGTCGCCGTGCCGAACAGGGCGGGCTGGGTCACCGCTCCGCCTCAGTTCGCGACTGCGGGGCTCGCAAGCTCACTCCTCACACACTCACGGTGCCGTCCTGGTTCGCGACCGCGGGGCTCGCAGCCTCATCCTCAGGCTCACGGTTGGTCGGGGCGGCGGGCGGTCGGCGGCTCGACCACCTGGCGGCCCTGGCCGGACACGGGGCAGCTCGACCGCACCGGGCAGACCCGGCACTTCGAGTTGGCGACGGCGGCGAACGTGGCGGCGGCCATCGTATCGGCGGTGCGCCGCACCAGCGCGGTCGCCCAGCCGGCCTCCGGGCCCTCCCCGGCCGGCGGCTGGCTCTGCTCCTTCGCGTCCTTCGCCCCGGTGCCGAGCTGCACCAGCGCCGCCCCGCCGGACTCCTCGCCGAACTCGGCGAACGCTCCCGCCTCGACCGCCGCCTGGTACGCACCGAGCTGCGGGTGCTCGGCCAGGTCGTGCGCCGTGACCGCGGTGGACTTCCCGGTCTTCAGGTCGATCACGACCAGCCGGCCGTCGGCGTCGACCTCCAGCCGGTCCACCCGGCCGACCAGCTCGACGGGCCGGTGCGGGTCGTCGAGGCGCACCGCGAACTCGTGCTCGATCGCGAGCAGCCGGCGCGGGTTGGCCGCCAGCCAGCGCAGCAGCTTGTCGACCATCCCCTCGGCGCGGGCCCGCTCGGGCCCGACCATCCAGCGGGCGGCCAGCTCGATCGCGTCGAACCTGGCGGCGACGTAGTCCAGCAGGGCGCCTCGGTCGACGCTCGCGTCCTCGGCGAGCATCGCGGCGGCGTGCACGAGGTTGCCGACCCCCTGGGCGGCGCTGGCCGGGGCGCTGCCGCCGTGCCGCTCCAGCAGCCAGCGCAGGCTGCACCGCAGCGCGCTCTCCATGCCCGACGGGGTGACCCGGACCGGCTCCCCGTCGTCGACGAGCGGGCGGTCGTCGGAGAGCTGCCGCAGCCCCCACCAGTCGTCCGGGTGCGCGCCGGCCACCCCGGCGGCCGCGAGGCGGGCCAACTCGGCCGCCGCCGCCTGCCGCCGGGCGTAGGGCGCGTCCGGGTCGCTGACCGCCGTACGCAGCTCCGCCACCAGCGCGGGCAGGGTGAGCGCGCGCGGCGGCCGGCTCACCGGCAGCGTCCTCGCCCGGTCCGGTTCCTCCTCGGCCGCCATGACCGGTCCGTCGCCCGCCCCCGCCGCCACCGCCCCGGCTCCCCGCCGGGCCGGTTCCTCCTCGGCCGCCGCCGCCCCGGCTTCCGGCCGGCCGGGCGGGGAGCCGTCGTCCGGCGCGGGCGGGTCGGTCGGGCCCAGCTCGTAGAGGAAACGGCTCGGCTGTTCCTCGTGGTCGTCGCCGCCGACGGCGGCGGAGGCGACCGCGCTGACCAGCAGCCGGCGCCGGGCCCGGGTGACCGCCACGTGGAACAGCCGCCGCTCCTCGTCCAGCAGCGCCGAGGTCTGCCCGACCAGGGTGGCCACCGTGCCGGCGCCGGCCGCCCGGCCGGCGAGCACGTCGACCAGCCGCTCGGAGCCGAGCAGGCTGCCGCGCAGCCGCAGGTCGGGCCAGACGCCCTCCTGCACCCCGGCGACCGCCACCAGGTCCCACTCCAACCCCTTCGCGGCGTGCGCGGTGAGCAGCCGGACCGCCTCACCCCGGTCGGCGGTGGGGGCGATCGTGTCGGCCGGCAGGTCCTGGCCGAGGACGTGGTCGAGGAAGACCTCGGTGCGCGCGCCGGGCAGCCGGTCCGTGAACCGGGCCGCCGCGTCGAAGAGCACCATCACGGCGTCGAGGTCCCGGTCGGCGGCCTCGGCGCGCCGGCGCCGGGCCACGTCCCCCTCGCCGGCCACCGTCTGTCCCCGGCCGATCGCGGCGGACCACAGTTCGGCGAGCCCGCTGGCCCGCCAGACCGCCCACAGCACGTCCTCCGCGGTGGCGCCGGGCCGGGCGGCGGTCTCCCGGGCGACGGCCAGCAGGCCGGCCACCGTCTGCGCCGGCTCGGCCCAGCGCCGCTCGATCCCGGCCAGCTCGGCCGGGTCGCGCAGCGCCTCGACGATCAGCTCGCCCGAGGGCCGGCGGTCGCCGGCGGCCAGCGCCAGGGCCCGCAGCCCCTGCCGCAGCCGCCGCTCGGCCAGCGGATCGGCGCCGCCGAGCGGCGAGTGCAGCAGGGCGACGGCGGCCTCCTCGTCGAGCCGCTCGGGCTCCAGCGCGCAGCGCAACAGGAGCAGCAGCGGCGCGACCGCCGGTTGCAGGTGCAGCGGCAGATCCTCGCCGTGCACCACGGTGGGCACCCCGGCGGCGTGCAGCGCGCGTTGCAGCGAGGGCAGCTGCCGCCCGGTGGAGCGCACCAGCACGGCCATCTCCGACCACGGCACGCCGCCGAGCAGGTGCGCCTCGCGCAGGGCGTGGGCCAGCCAGGCCGCCTCGCTGGTGGCCGAGCGGAAGGTGCGCACCTCCACCGAGCCCGGCGGCGCGTCGGGCAGCGGGTGCAGCCTGCGGTGCGCCGCCGGGCCGCGCAGCCGCCGCGCCAGCCGGCCGGACGCGGCGAGCAGCCGGGGGCCGGCCCGGTAGGAGGTGGTCAGCACCACCTGCGCCGCGGGCGCCCCGGAGGCGGTGCGGAAGCGGTGCGGGAACGTGGTCACCACGGCGGGGTCCGCGCCACGGAAGGCGTACGTGGACGAATCAGGGTCGGCGAACGCGACGAGGGACTTGCCGCCGCCGGCCACCGTCGCGAGCAGTTCCTGCTGGGCGGGATCGGTGTCGGCCAGCTCGTCGACGTAGACGTACGCCAGCCGGCGCCGCTCGGCCGCGAGCAGCTCGGGGTCGTCGAGCAGCATCCCGGTGGCGGCCCGGACCAGCTCGGCTGGGTCGTACGCGACGGAGCCGCGGTTGCTGACGTCGCGCAGGGCGAGCACGGCCACGTACTCCCGGAGGAAGCGCGCGGCGGCCGGCCAGTCGGCGCGGCCGAGCTTCTCGCCCAGCCGGGCCAGCTCGACGGGGCCGACCCCGCGCTCGGCGGCGCGCATCAGCAGGTCGCGCAGTTGTGCCGCGAAGGCCCGGGTGCGCAGCGCGGGGCGCAGGTCCTCCGGCCAGCCGACCGGGTCGTCGCCCGGTTCCTCGCCGACCACGTCGAGCAGCTCGCGGATGATCAGATCCTGCTCGGGGCCGGTGAGCAGCCGGGGGGACGGCTCTCCCCGCTCGGCCGCGGCCCGGCGCAGCAGCCCGAAGGCGTACGCCGGGAAGGTGCGCACCAGCGGCTCGCGCAGCACGCGGTGCCCGCCCCCGGCGGCCCGGGCCTCGATCCGCTGGCGCAGCGCGGTGGCGCCCCGGCGGCCGAAGGTGAGCACCAGGATCCGCTCCGGGTCGACGCCCTCGGCCACCCGCGCGGCGACCGCCTCGACCAGGGTGCTGGTCTTGCCCGTGCCGGGGCCGCCGAACACCAGCATCGGCCCGTCGGTGTGCGCGACGACCTCGGCCTGGCGCGGGTCGGTCAGCCGCGCCGTCCCCCGGTGCGCGTCACCGCCGGCCGGCCCACCTGGCCGCCCGTCCCCCCGGGCCGGCCCACCGGACCGGTGGCCCCCCGGGGCCGCCTCGGCGGGCCGGCGCACCAGCCGGTACGCCTGCATCCCCCCATCCCACCACGCCGGTACGACACCCCCGCTCCGCCACCCCGCTCGCACGGTGCCGAGGCCAACGTCCCGCCGTTCCTTCCGCGATCCTGCACTGTCGGCCCCGACACGCAAGGGGGCACGACAGGGGCCACGTGTGCAAGATCGCGACGACGCGGGGACGGGTGGGGTGGGTCAGGTCAGGCGGAGTTCGAGGGTGTCCAGGGCGGCGGGGACCGTGTCGGCCACGGTGAGCAGGTCGAGCCCGGCGGGCTTGAGGAAGGTCTGGTCGGCCAGGGCGCGCAGCCAGTCGAGCATCGGGCGGTAGAAGCCGTCGGTGTCGACCAGCACCATCGGCTTGGCGTGCAGGGCGAGCGTCGCCGTCGTCCAGACCTCGAACAGCTCGTCGAGGGTGCCGAGGCCGCCGGGCAGCGTGAGGAACGCGTCCGACTTGTCGATCATCAGAGTCTTGCGACTGGCCATCGAGTCGGTCACGAGCAGCTCGTCCGACGCCAGGTCGGCGACCTCCAGGTCGACCAGCGACTGCGGGATCACCCCGATCGTCCGCCCGCCGGCGGCCCGCGCGCCGTCCGCCAACGCGCCCATCATGCCGACGCACCCGCCCCCGCTGACCAGCGTGTGCCCGCGCCGGGCGATCTCCGCGCCCGTCTCGGCCGCGAGGTCCAGCCAGCGGCGGTCGAGCGTACGGGAGGAGGCGCAGAACACGCAGATCGCCGCCACGCCTCAGCCCTCCCCGCTCGTGTCGCCCGCCCGGCGCGGCCCGGCCGACGCGGCCCCGGCTGACGCACCGCCACCCGGCGCATTGCCATCCGGCGCACCGCCGCGCGACGTGGCGTCGCCCGGTACGTCGGCGCCGCCGGTCGACCCGCCGCCGGCCGCGGCGGCGGCCTGCTGTTCGGCGGCGGCGACGGCCACGGCCTCCTCGCGGACCGCTTCCTGCTCGGCGGAGAGGGCGGCCTCGGCCTCCACGATGTGCCGGACCGCCGCGTCGACGTCGTCGGTCACGCAGATCAGTTCCAGGTCGATCGGCCCGATCTTGCCGTCGGCGGCCATGGTGTCGCGCAACCAGTCGAGCAGGCCACGCCAGTAGTCGGCGCCCATCAGCACCACGGGGAACCGGGTGACCTTGCCCGTCTGCACCAGGGTGAGCGCCTCGAAGAGTTCGTCCATGGTGCCGAACCCGCCGGGCAGCACGACGAACGCCTGCGCGTACTTGACGAACATCGTCTTGCGGGCGAAGAAGTAGCGGAAGTCGATGGCCAGGTCGACCCAGTCGTTGAGGCCCTGCTCGAAGGGGAGCTCGATGCCGAGCCCGACGGAGAGCCCGCCCGCCTCGCTGGCACCCCGATTGGCCGCCTCCATCACGCCCGGCCCGCCGCCGGTGATCACCGCGTAGCCGGCCCGGGCCAGGGCCCCGCCCAGCGCCTCGGCCAGCCGGCACTCCGGGCTCTCCGGCCGGCTGCGGGCGGAGCCGAAGACGCTCACCGCCGGAGGGAGGTCGGCGAGGGTGTCGAAGCCCTCCACGAACTCGGAGAGGATGCGCAGGGCCCGCCAGGCGTCCTTGGTCTTCCAGTCGCCGCGCCCCCGCGAGTCGAGCAGGCGCTGGTCGGCGGTGCTGCTCGGGATCGCCTGCCGACGCAGTGTCACGGCGCCCCGGTGCCGTTCCCGTCCCGGCTCGCGGCCGGCCTCCCGCCCGTTGCTCTGACCCATGGGAGCAACCGTAGTGGAGCGACACCCGCCGGGTGCGCGGGGCGACGAGCCCGGAAATTAGTTCCGGATCATGGGCAACTAATTCGGTCGCCCGTACGTCTTACTATTCACATACCGGGTATGCCCCGGCGCGCGCCTTCGGGGGAGGAGCCAGCGTGATCAGCAACAGCGAGATGATCCGGATCCGGCGACAGATGCAGCGCCGGATCCGCGACGTGGTGGCCGAGCGCCGCCGCGCCCGCCTGATGGAGCCGTCCGCCGCCGACCAGGGCGGCCCGGCCGACGCCCGGCCCACCGCCGACGCGTCCGCCGCCGTCTGACCGCACCACCACCGTCCGACCGCACCGACGACACGCGACCGGGAGGTTCGCGTCACCGGGCACCGCCCGGCCGACGTGGGCCTCCCGGTCGCGCTCGGGGCGGGCGACCACCAGGGGCGGGCGGCCGGCAGGCGCCCGGACGACCGCCCAGGGGCCGTCAGGCGGGGGCGAGCCAGCGGTGCAGCGTGGCGGCGCCGTCCCGGATCTTGCTGATCTCGACGTGCTCGTCCGGGTGGTGGGCCAGGTTCGGGTCGCCGGGGCCGAAGTTCAGGGCCGGGATGCCCATCGCCGCGAACCGGGCCACGTCCGTCCAGCCCAGCTTGCCGATCGGCGCGGCGCCGACCGCCGCGAGGAACTCCCGGGCCGGGGCCGCCTCCAGCCCGGGCGGGGCGCCGGCGGCCGAGTCGGTGACCCGCACGTCGAAGCCGGCGAAGACCTCCCGCACGTGCGCCTCGGCCTCGGCCGGCGTACGGTCCGGCGCGAACCGGTAGTTGACCTCGACCTCGCACCGGTCCGGCACCACGTTGCCGGCCACGCCGCCGTTGACGCGGACCGCGTTCATCCCCTCCCGGTAGTCACAGCCGTCGATGGTGACGCGCCGCGCCTCGTACCGGGTCAGCCGGTCGAGCACCTCGCCCGCCGCGTGGATCGCGTTCACCCCGTGCCACGAGCGGGCCGAGTGGGCGCGTACGCCGGTGGTGGTGACGATCGCCCGCATGGTGCCCTGGCAGCCCGCCTCGACGATCCCGTACGTCGGCTCCAGCAGCACCGCGAAGTCCGCCTCCAGCCACTCCGGGTGCGCCTCGGCGACGAGGAAGAGGCCGTTGTACTTCGACTCGATCTCCTCGGCCTCGTAGAAGAAGTACGTCACGTCGTAGCGCGGGTCCGGCAGCGTCACCGCCAGGTGCAGCGCGTACGCCACCCCGGACTTCATGTCGGAGGTGCCGCAGCCGTACATCAGGTCGCCGCGCATGCTCGACGGGAAGTTGTTGTTCAGCGGCACCGTGTCCAGGTGGCCGGCGAGCACGATCCGCTGGTCCCGGCCCAGGTCGGTCCGCGCCATCACCGTGTTGCCGTGCCGGTAGGTGGTCAGGTGCGGCACGCCCCGCAGCACCTCCTCCACGCAGTCGGCGATGGCCTTCTCGTCGAGGGACACGGACTCTATGTCGACCAGCGCGCGGGTCAGGGCCACCGGATCGGCCAGGACCTCGGGGGTCAGCGGGTTCTCCATGGTTCGCACGGTACCGTCAGGTCGGGTGAGCGCGAGGAGCGAGCGTTCCCCGGGCGACCGGCGTGGGACGCCGCCGCGCGGGGGCGCGAGGGGAACCGGCGACCCGCAGCCACGAACGAGAGGTGAATCAGTGACGTCCGAATCCGCCTGGGGCATCGGCCTGGCCACCGTGACCGCGGACGACCAGGTGCTCGACACCTGGTACCCGACCGGCAAGCTGGGGCTCGGCGAGCTGCCGCTGGTCGCCGGCGAGGACGAGGCGGACGTGCTGGACCTGCCGCCGGGGGCGGTCGGCGACCGGGCGCTGCCCGGGCTGCGTACCGTCCAGGTGGTCACCGTGATCGGCTCGCTGGACGACCCGATCAAGGACGCCGCCGACGCGTACCTGCGGCTGCACCTGCTCTCGCACCGCCTGGTGCGTCCCAACGAGCTGAACCTCGACGGCATCTTCGGCAAGCTGGCGAACGTCGCGTGGACCTCCGCCGGGCCGTGCCCGCCGGAGCGGGTGGACGAGCTGCGGGTCATCGAGCGGGCGGCCGGCCGCCACCTGGCCGTCCACGGGGTGGACAAGTTCCCCCGGATGACCGACTACGTGGTGCCCTCCGGTGTCCGGATCGCGGACGCCGACCGGGTGCGGCTCGGCGCGCACCTCGCCGCCGGCACCACGGTCATGCACGAGGGCTTCGTCAACTTCAACGCCGGCACGCTCGGCACCTCGATGGTCGAGGGGCGGATCGTGCAGGGCGTGCTGGTCGGCGACGGCTCCGACATCGGCGGCGGCGCCTCCATCATGGGCACCCTCTCCGGCGGCGGCACCGAGAAGGTGCGCATCGGCGAGCGGAGCCTGATCGGCGCGAACGCCGGTGTCGGGATCTCCCTCGGCGACGACTGCGTGGTCGAGGCCGGGTGCTACATCACCGCCGCGTCGAAGATCACGCTGCCGGACGGCCGGGTGGTCAAGGCCCGCGAGCTCTCCGGCGTGGACGGGCTGCTGTTCTGGCGCAACTCGGTCACCGGGGCGCTGGAGGCGAAGCAGCGCACCGGCCGGGGCATCGAGCTGAACGCCGCCCTGCACGCCAACGACTGACGGCCGCCCCTCCGGGCCCGCGGTCGGCCGCGGACCCGGAGGGGGTACGCCTCACCGCAGGCGGTACGCCTGGATGACGCGCTGGGTGACCGTGTTGCCGGCGGTGTCCCGGGCGGTGGCCCGCAGCGAGACGTGTCCCGTGCCGGCCGGGTGCCGTACGGTGGCCGTCCAGCCGGCCCCGCCGGACCGGACCAGGGCCGGCTGCCACGTCTTCCCGCCGTCGTAGGAGACGTCGACGGTCAACGCGGCCACCCGGGCCGACGGTGCGCCCGGCTGCCGCTGCACCTGCACCGGGATGGCGAAGGTGCGCCCGGCCGGGGCAGCGTGCTCCTGGTCGAGCCGGGGCGCGAAGCGGATCGCCGACACCGGCAGCGCGGCCGGGTCGTCCCCGGCGACGTGCCGGGACCGGAACGTCCACGTCGCCGCGACCTCGGTGGCGAGGTCGGTGAAGCTCCGCCTCGACAGCACCTCCAGCCGGTAGTCCGCCGCGCCGGGCGGCACCTCGAACCTGCCGTACGCCGGTTCCGGGGTCTCCCCGACCAGCACCCCGTCGCGGTAGAGGGCGGTGCGGGCGGTGTCGGCGACGGAGCCGCCCGGGTGCCCCTCGGCGTCACCGTGCAACGGCACGCCGACCTCGATGCGGTCGCCCTGGCGGATGACCGCGCCCCCCGGGACGGACGGCCCGTACGGCGGGCTGTTCCAGCTCTCCCGGTAGTGCCGGCCGGCCCGCAGGCTCCGCTCCTCGGAGACGAGCACGGCCTTGACGTCGGTCCAGCCGTCCTCGGTCGGCACCCCGAAGTTCAGCTCGGAGGACCAGCGCACGCCCCGCGTGTTGTAGTGCTCGACCCGCTGCCCCGGCGTCGCGGTGGGCAGGACGACCGCCCAGCCGCCGACGTCCGGCTCCAGGTGCGGGAAGACCACCCGCTCGGTCACCAGCCCGGAAGGTGCGGCCCGGAACCGGTGGGTGACGGTGGCCAGGTCCCTCGCCCGGTAGTCCCGGACGAATCCGGTCGGCATCCGGCCGGGCGTCGCCTCGCTGAGGGCGTAGAGGTAGGGGCTGCTGGCGGCCTCCCGGTCGGCCCACTGGCTGCTGATCGTGGCGACGAAACGCTCCCCCGACACCGACCGGCCGAGACCGGCGCTGAAGAGACCGTCGAAGTCGAAGGCCAGCAGGCCGAAGCCGTAGCCGCCCTCGTCGAGGAGGAAGTTCGCGCCGGTGTCGACCAGCACCGGGGTGGCCGAGTCCTGCGGGACGCTCATCCGGACCGGCTTGCCCCGCCGGGCGTCCACGGTGACCCGCGTGTCCCCGGCGACCACCAGCTCCGGCTGGACGAGCTGCGTGACCCCGACGAACTCGTCGCCGTCCAGCTCGAACACGACGCTGTTCAGTCCGTACCGGCCCTTCGGCAGCCGCAGCTCGGCGGTGCCGTCCGGGTCGTACACGTCGTACGTGGCGAATCCGTCGAGCGAGACCAGCGTGGTGCCGTGCTCGCCGACGGCCGCGCCGTCCCGGCCCAGGTGTCGGACCGTCACGTCGTAGCTCTCCACCTCCCGGTGCACGGCCAGCGGGGTGACCGCCACCGTGTCGCCGGAGCGGGCGAAGACCCGGCCGGTGTAGTGGCCGTCCGGCCCGTCGACCCGGGTGTCGGCGGTGACGGTGGCGCTCGCCGTGCCGCCGGCCGGCACGCTGACCCGTTCGGCGCCGAGGGCGAACATGCCGGCGGGGGCCGGCTCGCCGTCCGGGCCGGTCACCTCGACGGCCAGGTCCAGGGCGACCGCGGCCGGGCCGTCGTTGCGCCAGGTCACCGTGCGGGTGATCGGGGCGTCGTCGTGGTGGGGCCAGAGCGCCCGGCCGAAGGAGACGCTCGGCGGGTCGCTGATCACCGTCTGGCCGATCGCGCGGGCCACGTCGACGCGGCCGGCCCCCTGCTGGTACGCGGTCAGCTCCGGGCGGGGTTTCGCCGAGGCCATCAGGGTGGCCTTGAGCCGGTCGGCGGTCCAGTCGGTGTGCTGCTGGGCCAGCAGCGCCACCGCGCCGGTGACGTGCGGGGCGGCCATCGACGTGCCGGACAGCGACACGTACCCGTCCCCGGCCGGCTCGCCGATCACCCCGTCCCGGCTGCGCGCCGCGACGATCCCCACGCCGGGGGCGGTGAGGTCCGGCTTGAGCCCGTCGTCGCCGACCCGGGGGCCACGGCTGGAGAAGTCGGCAAGGCTGTCGTCCCGGTCGACGGCACCCACGGAGAGGGCGGCGTCGGCGGTGCTGGGGGAACTGACCGGGGCGAAGGCGCCGTCGTTGCCGGCGCTGATCACGAAGAGGGCGCCGGTCTGCGCGGTGAGCGCGTTGACGGCCTCCTCCAGCGGGTCGACCTCCGGGGTGTCGAAGCCACCGAGACTCAGGTTGACCACGTCGGCCCGCTGCTCGACCGCGGCCCACTGCATGCCGGCGAGGATCGCCGACTCGGGGCAGCCGAACGTCTCGCAGACCTTGCCGTCGAGCAGCGTCGCGTCGGGGGCCACGCCCCGGTGCCGGCCACCGGAGGCGGCGCCGCTGCCGGCGATGATCGAGGCGACGTGGGTGCCGTGCCCGACCACGTCGCCGGCCGCGGCCTCCTCGGTGAAGTTGCGCGCCTGCGCCACCCGGCCGGCCAGGTCCGGGTGGGTGGCGTCCAGCCCGGTGTCCAGCACCGCCACCCGCACGCCCCGGCCGGTGAGACCGGCCTGGTGGGCGGCCGGCGCGCCGATCTGCGGCACGCTGCGGTCGAGGGTGATCCGCCGCCGGCCGTCGAGCCAGATCCGGTCGACACCCCCCGCCGCGCCGACCCGCGCCCCGGCGGCGGTGACCGCCGCCCACACCTCGCCGGCCCGGTCCTTGGCCGCCGTCGCGGCGACCCCGCGGACGGCGGGCAACTCGCGGGTGACGGTCACCCCGGCCGGCGCCGCCGCACGCCGGGCGGTGCCCGACCCGCCGGTGATCAGCACCGGCAGGTCGTCGCGGCGGGCGTCGTCGTAGCCGGCCTCGATCAGCCCGGTGACGTCGAACAGCCGCCGGTCGACCCGCCCCGCCTGGATCGGCGCCACCGCGTCCTGCGGCACGACACTGAGCCGGCCCTGCTCGCGGCGGGTCAGGAAGCGGATCTTCTCGCGCCCCGGCCCGGGACGCACGCTCGCCCCGGCGCCGGTCACGGTGACCCGGTCCCCGCTGATCAGGGTGACGGTGGTGGGACGGCTGCCCGGCTGCGGCGCCGGGGCGACGGCACCCGGGCCGGCGGTCGGGTCAGGACGGGCGGCGGGGCCGGCGGGCGCCTGGGCCACGGCCATCCCCGGAGTGCCGAGCACCAGGCCGAGCACGAGACCGAGACCGGCCAGTTTTCTACTTCGCTGCAACGGATCCTCCTCGTCGGGCGTTACTACCTGTGGAGAGACGCGCATTGACAGTCATCATGTTTACATACCGGGTATGCAAAATGAAGACGCGAAGATGACGGACCAGCCAACGGACGCGCCCGCCCTTCGGGATGATCGACCGGTGACCTCCATGAAGGAACGCATGCTGGCCGGCGAGCCGTACATCGCCAACGAGCCGGAGATCGTCGCCGACCTGGACCGCGCCGCGCGGCTGACGGAACGCTTCAACACCAGTCCCGCGGCCGACCCCGAGGGCCGGCTCGCGGCCCTGCGCGAACTGCTCGGCGAGGTGGGCGAGGAGACCTCGGTGCGGCCACCCTTCTACTGCGACTACGGCTGGCAGATCCGGATCGGGCCGCGCAGCTTCGTCAACTTCAACGCGGTCTTCCTCGACGTCGCCCCGATCACCATCGGCGCCGACGTCCAGATCGGACCGAACGTGCAACTGCTCACCCCCACCCACCCCGTCGAGCCCGGGCCGCGCCGCGACAAGTGGGAGGCGGCCAAGCCGATCACCATCGGCGACAACGTCTGGCTCGGCGGCGGCGCGATCGTGCTCGCCGGCGTCACCGTCGGGGAGAACACCGTCGTCGGCGCGGGTGCCGTCGTGACGAAGGACCTGCCGGCCAACGTCGTCGCGCTGGGTAATCCGGCTCGCGTCGTACGCCAGCTCGACTGACCCTCGATCAAGCCCGCCACCTGCACAAACGTCCATCCGCGACTGGCGCGGACAGCCCCGCCCACGGCACTGTGGGTGGTGACGTCGTCACCAGGAGGCGGGGATGAACGGTCGGGTGCTCGAACTGCGCGTGCACGGGGTCTCCAACACGCCCCCGGGCCAGATCCTCGGCCTGCGGCCCGCGCCGGGGGTCGACCCGCCCCCGTGGCGCGTCGCGGGCGACCCGGTCACCGGCTTCTACCGCTCCCCCGCCGCCGGGCCGGACGACCCGGTCGTCGTCGAGGCGTACAGCTGGGGGCAGTTGACCTCCGGCGGGCGGACCGCGCGTGACGTGGAGCGGGCGCTGTGGACGCTGCTGCTGCCCTTCACCCTGGCCAACGTCGCGCTGCACGCCCGGCCGGGCATCCCGGCGGACCCGGACGACGAACGCCCGGCCGGCAGGTCGGGGGTCACCGCCTGGTTGATCCGGCTGTTCTGCCTGAGCCTCACCGGCACGCTCGCGCTCACCCTCACCGGTGTCGGGGTCGACCTCGTGGGCTGGCAGTGCGTCGACGAGGACTGCCTGCGCCGGATCCCCGGCCCGTGGGAGTTCCTCGGGCAGGGCTGGTGGAGCGAGGGCGCGCGGCCCCTCGCCGTCGGCCTGCTCGCACCGCTCGGCGTGCTGGCCCTGCTCGGCCTGGTGAGCTGGCGGACCTACCAGTACGAGGCGCAGATGCCGGCCGAGCCGGTCCCCCTCGCCGGTGCCCGGCCGGCCGGGGGGACCCCGACGGGTGAGCCCGGGCAGCCCGTGCCGGAGCCGCCACCCGGCCCGCTGGGCAACCCGCTCCAGCACCCCACCTTCTGGAACGGGGAGGGACAGTTGCGCCGCGCGGCCGTGCTGCACCTGTGCACCGGCGCCGTCGTGGCCGCCGCCGTACCACTCGGTGCGGTCCTCGCGATGGACCCGCCCCGCGGCGCCCGGGCCACCGTCGCCTGGCCCACCGTGGCCGCGCTCGCCGCCGCCGTGCTGATCGCGGTCGTGGCGCTCGCGCGGCCCTGGTTGACCCGGCGCGCCGGCCGGACCCCGCTCGGCCGCTGGAGCGTGGCGGTCGTCGTGCTCACCGGCGCCGGGCTGGCGGGCACCCTGCTGATCCTGCTGCTGCCCGACGGGCCCGCGGGCACCCCGCTGGCCGACCTGCGCCAGGTGCCCGGCTGCGGCCGGCAGCCCGCCGCGCCGCCGTGCCCGGCCGACCGGTCGCTGCCCGGCGTCGACCGGGTCGTCGCCTGGTTCGGCGCCGGGCAACTGCTGCTGCTGATCGCGATCGGGTCGGTGAGCCGGTCGGGGCGGCGGGCGCTCGCCGCGCCGGCGGCGGCCGCCCTGCTGCTCGGCCTCGGCGTCGCCTGGATCGCGGGCCGGCTGCCCGGGATCCCGCCCGCGCCCCCGCCGTTGCAGGTCTGGATGCTCGCCCTCGGGGTCGTCGCGCTCGCCGCGACCGGCCTGCTGCTGCCGCGCGTGCCGACGCCGGCCGAGCGGCAGCCGCCGGAGCCCCACACCGACCTGGCCTGGGGCGGCCGGGCCCCAGCGCTCATCGCCGGCTTCGGCTGGGTGCTCTGCGTCTCCTACTGCGCCGGCCTGCTCTACTGGGTCACCGGCCGGCTCGGCGGCGGCGCGACGGCCGACGCGGTCTCCCCCGTGGCGCCCCCGGTCCCGGTGACCTGGGCCGGGCTCACGTTCGCCGTCGCCCTGCTCACGCTGGTCGCCACGGCCGCCCGGGCCGGCCTGCTCTTCCTCCGCCTGCGCCGCCACGAGTACGCGGAGCTGGTGCCCGCCGGCCACCGGCTCTCCGGCCACGACCTGCGGCGCTGCCGGCAGGTGAGCGCCTGGCGGGCGCTGCACCGGCTGGTCGGCGAGCACGCGGTGCGGCTGGTCGGTCGCTACGCCGCCGCAGCCGGGGTGCTGGTCACCCTCGGCTACGCCGCCGCGCTCTCCGGCGGCCGGCCCCACCCCACGGCGGCGACCGGCGGCGCCGCCGTGGTCGAGTGGGTCTCCGGCGTGGGCGACCGGATGCTCGGCTGGCTGCCTGTGCTCGTCGGCGCCGTGGGTCTGCTGGTCTACCGGAACGACCTCGTCCGCCGCTCGGTCGGCGTGCTCTGGGACGTCGGCACCTTCTGGCCCCGGGCCGCGCACCCGCTCGCCCCGCCCAGCTACGCCGAGCGGGCCGTGCCCGAGTTGCAGACCCGCACGGCCGGGCTGCTGGCGCTGGACGAGCACGACCCCCGGGCCGTGGACGGGATCATCCTCTCCGGGCACAGCCAGGGCACGGTGATCTGCGCCGCGGTGATCCTCCAGCTTCCCGCCCGGTCGCGCCGGCGGATCTGGTACTTCTCCTACGGCTGCCAGCTCACCCGGCTCTACGGGCGGGTCTTCCCGGCGTACTTCGGGCCCGACCGGCTGCCGGTGCTGGCCGACGCGCTGACACCGCCCGGCGGGCGCACCCGCTGGAGCAACTTCTGGCGGGCCACCGACCCCCTCGGCTGGCAGGTGACGGCGGGGGAACGCGACGTCGCCGTACGCGACCCGGAGGCGCTGCACCCGAGCGACGGGGAGGTGGCCGACCCGCCGATCCGCAACCACAGCGGCTATCCGGAGGCGGCGGAGTTCCAGCGGGAACGCTCGCGGGTGGCCCGGCTGCTGCGGCGGGGCGTGCCGGCGCCCCGGCGCGGCGCCGGCTGACCCCGACCGGCGGCGGTGGCCGGGGCGCGGGTCAGCCGGCGGCGGGGAAGGACGCCCAGGGCCAGGCCGTCGGCGGTGGGGCGGGGCGCGGCTCAGGCCGGCGGCGGCTCGTCGAGCCGGACGACCAGGTCGGCGGCGTGCGCGGTGCGCGCCACCAGGGCGGCGTTGGCCTCGTCGCTGCCCGTCGCCCACGCCCGGGCCTGCTCCGCCGACCGCCCGTACGCCTGGTGCCGGGCGGTCAGCCGGCGCAGCCGCAGCTCGGCGTCCAGGTCGAGGAACCACGCCTCGTGCAGCAACGACCGCACCTCGTCCCAGGGCGGCGCACCCAGCAGCAGGTAGTTGCCCTCGGTGACCACCAACCGCACCGACGGCGGGACCTCGATCGCCCCGGCCACCGGCTCCTCCAGGTCCCGCCGGAACGCCGGCGCGTAGACGGCG
Organism: Micromonospora sp. NPDC052213; assembly: GCF_040679695.1. Classification (NCBI taxonomy): domain Bacteria; kingdom Bacillati; phylum Actinomycetota; class Actinomycetes; order Micromonosporales; family Micromonosporaceae; genus Micromonospora; species Micromonospora sp. NPDC052213. The sequence continues at coordinate 3,928 of NZ_JBFAVI010000118.1, read as the reverse complement.
GTCGGCTCCAGCCGGCGCAGCCGCCGCAACATCGAGACGTAGCCGTTGGCGTCGAACGTGTCCACGGCGCCCTTGCGCTCGGCCCGGCCCAACCGGTGCAGCTCGGCCTGGGCCAGGTGGAAGCCGTCCATCGGCACCAGCCGCGCGGCGGGGCCGACCGCCTCGACGATCCGCTCCGCCAGCGTGGACTTGCCCGCGCCGGGCGCCCCGACGATGCCGAGCAGCTGACGCGGGCCGGCGTCGGCGAGGGCGCGCGCCCGCGCGACCAACTCGTCGACCCCGACGACCCGGGCGGTCGTCATCAGCCGAGAACCGGCTCGCTGATCGCGAACCGCGCCTGCACCGCCGCCTGCACGGTCTGCGGCTGCGGGTCGAGCTCCAGCTCCGGCGGCCCGCCCTCGGCGCCGCCCGTCCCGTACGCCATCCGGCTCATCATGGGCCGCTCCGCCGCGCCCGCGTCGGCCAGCTCGATCAGGGCGGTCACCCGGGCGCCGAGCGCCTCCGCGTACTCCCGGGCGCGCAACAGCGCGTCGGCGATCGCGGCGTGCCGGGCCTCCCGGTGGGCCGGGCTGTCCGGCCGCAGCGACCACCACGGCCCGGCCACCTCGACCTGGTCCTGGTCGGCCAGGCGCAGCATCAGGTCGCCGAGCGCGGTGAAGTCGCTGACCGTCACGGTGGTCGCCACGCTGCCGTGATACGCGACCACGCGCTCGCCGGAGCGCCGGGTCTCCGGCCGGACCCGCAGCTCGCCGGTCTCCCGCCGGTCGATCGCGGGGCCGTAGCCGTCGAGCAGCACCCGGACGGCGGCGGCCCGCTCGGCCAGCCGGGTCAGGGTGGCCTCCCGGTCCCGGTCGCGGGCCGTGGCGGTCACCGTGAACCGGGCGATCTCGGGAGGGACCTCCCGGTACGCCTCGCCGCGCACCGCCACCACCGGCCCGTCCACCATGCCCTCACCCTAACCGCGCTCCCGTCCGCCCGCCCGCCCCGCGCGGGAAGCGACGCGGGCGACGACCGACCGACGCGCCGCGGCGCGCCGACCGTCCTCGGCACCGGTTCGCAGGCGCAGGAGACCCCGCGGGCCGCCCGGTCAGGCGGGGTCGGCGGATTCCGGCAGGTGGCCCGTGTAGGCGACGGTGCCGGGGCCGACGCGGCAGCCGGTGAGGTGCCCGCCCGCCTCGCCCAGCGCCAGCAGGTACGCGAGCTCGTCGGCGTGGTCCCCGCTCGTCGGGAACTCCCGCCGGGACGCGTGCAGGTCCCGGTCGAGCAGGGCCGTCCGCAGGTCGCGGGCCTGCCGGTAGCCCTCGACGAGCGCGTCCAGGTCGTCGCGGACCAATGCCGCCGACAACTCGTCCAGGAAGGCGCGCACCCGGTCGAGCTGCCGGACCACCTGCTCGCGGTTGTGGAACAACATGTCCGCGGTCCGCCTCGCGGGCGTACCGGCGATCCGGGTGCCGTCCCGGAAGCTGCCCGCGGCGAGCCCGAGCACGGCGTCCCGGACGTCCGACCGGGCCACCGCCCCGGCGAGGCTGCCGGCCAGCAGGTGGGGGACGTGGGACGACAGGGCCACCACCGCGTCGTGCACGGACGGGGACATCGGCACCACCCGGGCCGCGAAGACGTCCACGACGAGGCCGGCCAGGAGCCGGAACGCGTCGATGCCCTCCGGCGCCGGGCAGAGCACCCAGGCCGCCCCCTCGAACAGCGCGGGCACGGCGGCGGTCAGCCCGAACCGCTCCGTGCCGGCCATCGGGTGCCCGGGGACGAACCGGCCGGTCAGCCCGCGCTCGACGGCGAAGGCCGCCAACCCGCCCTTCGTGCTGCCCACGTCGGTGACCACGCAGCTCTCGGGCGTGTGGGCGGCGACGGTGACCAGGGCGTCCGGCAGGGTCGGCAGCGGCCCGCAGAGGAACACCAGGTGACGGTCGCGCACCGCCTCGACCAGTTCGTCGGGGAAGGCGATCCCCCGCCGGCGTCCCTCCGCCCGGGTGGCCTCGTCGGGATCCCAGCCGGCGACGTCCACGCCCGCCTCGTGCAGCCGCACCAGGATCGACCCGCCGATGAGGCCGGTGCCCACCACGGCGGCGCGCAACGGCCCGCCGGGTCTCTCACGCATCAGGCACCTCGGCGTTTCGGTCGGTACATGTCGAGGACGCCCCGACTCGCTTCGGCGCCGAGGATATCGCTTTTCCAGTACCCCTTCATCTCCCGCTCGCCGAGCGGTGTGAGGGTCAGCATGCCGCTGCGCGGGGCGTAGTCCTCGTGCGCGTCACCGATCTTGTAGATGAGTTCGAGCTGGCCCTTGTCGTACGTGACGCCGACGGACGAGACGGTGGCGAAGCAGCGGGCGACGAACCCGGGCTCGCGGCGGACCGCCGCCAGGGCGTCCTGCTCGGTCCGGTAGAGCTGGACGGAGTAGGTCAGCTCACCGCCGCGCAGGCCGATGTGGGCCACCCCCCAGGTGCCCGACGACGACTCGTAGACCCACCGGCCCAGCACCGGGTGGGCCCAGATCAGCAGGAACAGCCGCTGCACCGCGCCACCGATGAGGGCCAGGCTGAGCGCGGACACCAGCACGGCCAGCACCTTGGCCCCGCTGTCGCGCAGCTCGGCCTGCCGGAGCACGGCGACGTTCAGCACTCCGAAGATCACGGCGGCCGTCGCCAGGGACGCCTGCCGCACGCCGTCGATGTTCCGGTCCCGCAGCAGCGGGTGCAGGTAGCGCACCTCAGCCCGCCCTCGCGCCGGACCGGGACGCCCCGGCCTCGCTGGCCGGTCGACCGGCCACCCGCACCCCACCGTCCATCGCCACGCCCCCGACCTCGACCTGTCCGGGCGCGCGCACGACCGCGACGTGACGCAAGATCACATGCGAGGCCCGCGGCAGACTACCGCCCGGAGGGCGCCCTGGGCGACCCCGTCGAGCCCACCGATCCCGGCCGGCGCCGCGGTCGTACGGCAGGCCGCCGCAGGAGGCGCCACAGTCGCGCGGGGTCAGCCGCGCAGCCGGCCGGCGACCGCCGCCACGTGCGCGTCGGACTCGGTCAGCGCCACCCGGACGTGCTGCCGGCCGCCCGGGCCGTAGAGGGCGCCGGCGGCGGCCAGGATGCCCCGGCGGGCCAGCCAGTCGACGGTCTCCCAGCAGTCCTCGCCCCGGGTCAACCAGAGGTAGAGGCCCGCCTCGGAGTGCTCGACGGTGAAGCCGGCCCCGGTGAACGCGGCGTGCAGGATCTCCCGCCGGGCCCGGTAGCGCTCCCGCTGCTCGTCGGCGTGCCGCTCGTCGCCCAGCGCGGCCACCATCGCGGCCTGCACGGGCGCGGGCACGATCATGCCGGCGTGCTTGCGGACCTTGAGCAGCTCCGCCACGAGCGCCGGGTCGCCGGCGACGAACCCGGCCCGGTAGCCGGCCAGGTTGGACCGCTTGGAGAGCGAGTGCACCGCCAGCACGCCGTCGTACGACCCTCCGCAGACCTCGGGCGAGAGCACCGAGACCGGCTCGGCGGACCAGCCCAGGGGCAGGTAGCACTCGTCGCTGGCGACCACCGCGCCGCGCTCCCGGGCCCAGTCGACCACCTTGCGCAGATGGGCCGCCGGCAGCACCCGCCCGGTCGGGTTGCCCGGCGAGTTGACCCAGACCAGGCGCACCCGGGGGGTCGGGCCGACCGCGGTCAGCGAGTCGGCGCGCACGACGGTGGCGCCGGCGAGCCGGGCCCCGTCCTCGTACGTCGGGTAGGCGACCGACGGCACCACGACGACGTCACCGGGGCCCACCCCGAGCAGGGTGGGCAGCCAGGCGACGAGTTCCTTGGAGCCGATCGTCGGCAGCACGCCGAGGCCGTCGACGCCCGCTCCGCAGGCCCGCGCCACCCAGGCGGCGATCGCCTCGCGCAGCGCCGGCGTGCCGGCGGTCAGCGGGTAGCCCGGGGCGTCG
>NZ_JBFAVI010000117.1:0-21770 GCF_040679695.1 Micromonospora sp. NPDC052213 | reverse complement strand
CTGCGCCGCCGGGCAGCAGGGAAGTTCGGCGCGGCGGCGGCCGGGATGTTCCTCACCCGGCCCGGGCTGGAGCAGGCCACCCGCGGCGCCGTCGCGGCGCGGCGCGCGCGCCGGCTGCGCGCCGCCGGCGTGCGCACCCTGGCCGACCTCGGGTGCGGCCTCGGCGCGGACGCGCTCGCCGCCGCGCGGGCCGGCATCCGCGTGTACGGGGTGGAGGCCGACCCGGTGACCGCCGCGATGGCCGCCGCCAACGCGGAGGCGGCCGGGCTGGCCGAGCTGTTCACGGTGGAGTGCGGCGACGCCACGGCGTTCGACGTCAGCCGGGTCGACGGGGTGTTCTGCGACCCGGCGCGGCGGAAGGCGGGCACCGGGCGGCGGGTCTTCGACCCGAACGCCTACTCGCCGCCCTGGGACTTCGTCGTCGGCCTGGCCGCGCGGGTGCCGTACACGGTGGTGAAGGTGGCGCCCGGGATCGACCACGCGCTGATCCCCGCGGGCGCCGAGGCGGAGTGGGTGAGCGCGGACGGCGACCTGGTCGAGGCGGCGCTGTGGTGCGGCCGGCTCGCCGAGGTCCCCCGCCGGGCCACCCTGCTGCGCGGTGCCGCCGCGCACGCGCTGACCGGCTCCGGCGACGCCGAGGCGCCGGTCGGGCCGGTCCGCCGCTTCCTGTACGACCCGGACCCGGCGGTGGTCCGCGCGCACCTGGTCGCGGAGCTGGCCGGCGCCCTCGACGCGACGCTGGCCGACCCGAGCATCGCCTACCTCTACGCGGACGCCCCGGCGGCGACCCCGTTCGGCCGCTGCCTGGAGGTCACCGACGTGCTGCCGTTCTCGCTCAAGCGGCTGCGGGCGCTGCTGCGGGACCGCCGGGTCGGGCGGGTGGAGATCCTCAAGCGCGGCTCCGCGCTGGAGCCGGAGAAGCTGCGGCGGGACCTGCGGCTGGCCGGCGACGAGGCGGCCAGCCTGGTGCTGACCCGGGTCGCCGGGGCGCCGACGGCGCTGGTCTGCCGGCCGGTCGGGTAGCCGGCCCTATCGGCTCGCGGGCCACCCGGACCCGGGTTAGCTTGACCGTCATGGTGGGACAGGGCACTCCGGCGACCGCGCTGCTGACGAAGCGGAAGATCGCCCACAGCACGCATCCGTACGACGTCTCCCCCGACGCGCCGAACTACGGCGCGCTGGTCGCGGCGGCGCTGGGGGTGCCGCCGGAGCGGGTGTTCAAGTCGCTGGTCGCCGAGGTCGACGGCGCGCTGACCGTGGCGGTCGTGCCGGTCACCGGCGAGCTGGACCTCAAGGCGCTCGCGGCGGCGGTCGGCGGCAAGCGGGCCGCCATGGCCGACCGGGCGGTGGCCGAACGGGCCACCGGCTACGTGCGCGGCGGGATCAGCCCGCTCGGTCAGCGCCGGCGGCTGCCCACGGTCCTCGACTCGTCGGCGCTCGACCATCCCACCGTCTACGTCTCGGCGGGCCGGCGCGGCCTCCAGCTCCAGCTCGCCCCGCAGGACCTGGTCGCCCTCACCGGGGCGGCCACGGCCCCGCTGTCCGCCCGCTGAGCTGCGCCGCTCCCCGAGCCGGCGGGAGAGCGCTCCCGCGCGGGGCGACGGCCGGGCGACAGAGACGTTGCTGAATTGTTATTGCCGACAACAAACTTGCCACCTCGGCACTCTTGTGCCCGCGGTGTGACGCGGAATACGTTGCCGGGCACAACAAACCAGCATCATCCCCACCCCCGAAAGGACCCTGCACATGCGCAAGGGCTTCCTCACCCTCGCCGCCGTGGGCCTGCTCGCCACCGGCGGCGTGACCGCCTGCGGCGACGAGACCGGCGGCGGCGACCAGGCCGGCGGCACCCGGGCCCCGAAGATCGGCGTGATCCTCCCGGACAGCAAGTCCTCCGCCCGCTGGGAGGGCGCGGACCGCAAGTTCCTGGAGGAGGCGTTCAAGGCGGCCGGTGTCCAGTACGACATCCAGAACGCCCAGGGCGACAAGTCCCAGTTCTCCACGATCGCCGACCAGATGATCACCAACGGGGCGACCGCGCTGATGATCGTCAACCTGGACTCGGGCACCGGCAAGGCGGTGCTGGAGCGAGCCAAGTCCCAGGGCGTGGCGACCATCGACTACGACCGGCTCACCCTCGGCGGCGGCGCCGAGTACTACGTCAGCTTCGACAACGAGGCCGTCGGCAAGCTCCAGGGTGAGGGCCTGAGCAAGTGCCTGACCGACAAGGGCGCGAAGAACCCGGTCGTGGCGTACCTCAACGGCTCCCCGACCGACAACAACGCCACCCTGTTCAAGAACGGGTACGACTCGGTGCTCAAGCCGAAGTTCGACTCGAAGGAGTACACCAAGGGCCCGGACCAGGCGGTTCCGGACTGGGACAACGCGCAGGCCGGCGTGATCTTCGAGCAGATGCTCACCTCGACCCAGGGCAGGATCGACGGCGTCCTCGCCGCCAACGACGGCCTCGGCAACGCGGCCATCTCGGTGCTCAAGAAGAACAAGCTCAACGGCAAGGTGCCGGTGACCGGCCAGGACGCGACCCCGCAGGGCCTGCAGAACATCCTCGCCGGCGACCAGTGCATGACCGTCTACAAGGCGATCCGCGAGGAGGCCAAGGCCGCCTCCGACCTGGCCATCGCGCTGGCCATGGGCGAGCGGAAGGAGACCGGTCAGACCGTCAAGGACCCGGAGAGCGGCAAGGACGTCGCCGCCGTGCTGCTCACCCCGAAGGCGATCTACAAGGAGAACGTCAAGGACGTCATCGCCGACGGCTTCGTGACCAAGGACGAGGTCTGCGCCGGGGCGTACGCCAAGCTCTGCGCCGACGCCGGCATCAGCTGACCCCCGTACCCGCTCCAGGCGGCGCCGCCCGGCACGGACCTCCCCGTGCCGGGCGGCGCGCACGCCGGACGGGATCCGACCTCCCCCCGCCGCCCGAAGGAGACCCCCGTGTCCGCAATCCCCCTGCTGGAGCTACGCGGGATCGACAAGAGCTTCGGTCCCGTCCAGGTCCTGCGCGACGTCGCCTTCTCCGCCCACGCGGGCGAGGTGACCGCGCTGGTCGGCGACAACGGTGCCGGCAAGTCGACCCTGGTCAAGTGCATCAGCGGCATCCATCCCACCGACGCCGGCGAGTTCCTCTTCGACGGCCGCCCGGTGACCATCAACAGCCCGCGCGACGCGGCCTCGCTCGGCATCGAGGTCGTCTACCAGGACCTCGCGCTCTGCGACAACCTCGACATCGTGCAGAACATGTTCCTCGGCCGGGAGAAGCGCAGTGGCATCGTGCTCGACGAGCCGACCATGGAGCAGATGGCCGCCGAGACCCTGGCCGGGCTGAGCGTGCGGACCGTCAGGTCGCTCCGGCAGCACGTCTCCAGCCTCTCCGGCGGCCAGCGCCAGACCGTGGCGATCGCCAAGGCGGTGCTGTGGAACAGCAGGCTGGTCATCCTGGACGAGCCGACCGCCGCGCTCGGCGTCGCGCAGACCGCGCAGGTGCTCGAACTGGTGCGCCGGCTCGCCGACAACGGACTGGCCGTGGTGCTCATCTCGCACAACATGAACGACGTCTTCGCCGTCTCCGACCGGATCGCCGCGCTCTACCTCGGCCAGATGGTCGCCCAGGTGAGGACCACCGACATCACCCACGCCCAGGTGGTCGAGCTGATCACCGCCGGCCGGTCCGGCGCGGTCGGCCTCGGCGGGGGCAACGGGCAGACCGACAACGGCGGGCAGCCCGTCGCCAGCAACCCGGAGGCCCTCCGATGACCACCACCGCAGTACGCAAGGAAGGGCCGGCGGCCGTCGCCCCGGCGCCCACCGTCGGCGGTCACGTCCGCAACTACCTGGCCCGCGTACGCGGGGGCGACCTCGGCTCGCTGCCGGCCGTCATCGGCCTGGTCGTCCTCTGCACGGTGTTCGCGATCGTCCGCCCGGTCTTCTTCTCCGCGGCGAACTTCGCCAACCTGTTCACGCAGGGCGCGGCGGTCACCGCGATCGCGATGGGCCTGATCTTCGTCCTGTTGCTCGGCGAGATCGACCTCTCCGCCGGCTTCGCCAGCGGCGTCTGCGCGACGATCCTCGCCAACGTGGCGACGGTGCTGGGCCATCCCTGGTACGTCGCGGTGGCCGCCGCGCTCGCGACCGGCATGGTCATCGGCCTCACCCTCGGCATCCTGGTCGCCAAGGTGGGGATCCCGTCCTTCGTGGTCACGCTCGCCGGCTTCCTGGCGTTCCAGGGCGTGGTGCTCCTCCTCATGGAGGAGGGCAGCAACATCACCATCCGCGACGAGACGATCATCGCGATCGAGAACCGCTGGGTGCCGCCGCTGATCGGGTGGGTGCTCTTCGCCGTCGCGGTCGCCGGCTACGCCGCCGCGCAACTGCTGCGGCACCGCAACCGCGTCGCCCGTGGCCTGGTCGCCGAACCGCTCGCCGTGGTGTCCGCCCGGATCGCGGCGCTCGCGGTCGTCCTCGGCCTCGCGGTGTACGTGCTCAACCAGGAGCGCAGCATCAACCCGCTGATCAGCTCCAACCGGGGCATGCCGATCGTGGTGCCGATCCTCGCCGTGCTCCTGGTCGGCTGGACGTTCGTGCTGACCCGCACCGCGTACGGCCGGCACCTGTACGCCGTCGGCGGCAACCGGGAGGCCGCCCGTCGGGCCGGCATCAACGTGGACCGGATCCGGATCTCCGCGTTCGTGATCTGCTCGACCATGGCGGCCGTGGGCGGCATCATCGCCGCCAGCCGTGACAGGTCGGTGGACCCGAACACCGGTGGCAGTAATGTGCTGCTGTACGCGGTCGGGGCGGCGGTCATCGGCGGCACCAGCCTCTTCGGCGGCAAGGGGCGGATGATCAACGCCGTGCTCGGGGGCGCGGTGGTGGCGGTCATCATCAACGGCATGGGCCTGCTCGACCTCAGCTCGGGCCTGAAGTACGTGTTCACCGGGCTGGTGCTGCTGCTCGCCGCGGGCGTCGACGCACTGTCGCGTCGCCGCTCCACGGCCACCGGCACCCGCTGACCACCGCACCACGGAAGTGACGACAGCAATGCGCGCAGGACCGAGCCAGGACGAGATCCGCCGGCAGAACCTGGGCGCGTTGCTGCGGTACGTGCACATCCACGGGGCGACCACCCGTGCGGAACTGACCAGCGCGCTGGGGCTCAACCGCAGCACCATCGGCGCGCTGACCGCCGACCTGGCCGGCGCCGGGCTGGTCAGCGAGGGGACGCCGAAGGAGACCGGCCGGGCCGGACGGCCGTCGCTGGTCGTCCGGCCCGAGTCGGAGCGGGTGCACGCGTACGCGTACAGCATCGAGGTGGACCGGCTGCGGGCGGCGCGGGTCGGCCTCGGCGGCGCGGTGCTCGACCGCCGGGAGCAGGAACGCCCCCGGGGCCTGACCGCTGCGGAGGCCGCGCCGCTGCTGGCCGGGGCGGTCAAGGAGATGCAGCAGACCGTGCCGGCCGACGCGGTCTGCGTCGGCGCGGGCGTCGCGGTCTGCGGCATGGTCCGCCGCGACGACGGGCTGGTCCGGCTGGGACCGACCACCGGCTGGGTGGACGAGCCGATCGGCGCGGCGCTCGCCGCCGAACTGGGCTGCGAGGTCCCGGTCACGGTCGGCAACGTGGCCGACGTGGCGGCGTTCGCCGAGCACGCGCGCGGCACGGCGGCCGGCTGCGACAACGTCATCTACCTGTACGGGGACGTGGGCGTGGGCGCCGGCATCATCGCCGGCGGCCGCCGACTCACCGGGCACGGCGGCTACGGCGGCGAGGTCGGGCACATGGTGGTCGTCCCCGACGGCGCGCCCTGCGAATGCGGCTCCCGCGGCTGCTGGGAGACCCAGATCGGCGAGCACGCGCTGCTGCGCGCCGCCGGCCGCACCGACGCGCGGGGCCGAGACGCGCTGCTGGCCGTCTTCGAGGCCGCCGACCGCGGCGACGCCCGGGCGCAGACCGCCGTCCGCCAGGCCGGCGACTGGCTCGGCTTCGGGGTGGCCAACCTGGTGAACATCTTCAACCCGGAGATGGTCATCTTCGGCGGCACGATGCGGGACCTCTACCTCGCCGCCGCCGCCCAGGTACGCAGCCGGCTCAACTCGATCGCCCTGCCGGCCTGCCTGGAGCACGTCCGGCTGCGCACCCCGAAGCTGGGCGACGACGCGGCGCTGATCGGCGCCGCCGAGCTGGCCTTCGAACGGCTGCTCGCCGACCCGCTCGACGTCGGCTGAGGACGACGGGCGGTCGTGCGGCGGCCGACGTGCGGGCGAAGAAAGCCGCCGAGGACGACGTGACCGGCCGCGACCTCGTTCCCGCGCAGGCCTGCTCCGCCGCGCCTGACCCGCCCGCCGGGCCGCACGGTCGGCGCCGGGCCGTACCGGGCAGGCGGGTTCCGCGGCGGGGCGGGCGACGTCGGCGGGCTACTCGTTCGGCTCCGGTCCCAGCAGCCGGATCTCCTCGATGTCGAGGACGGCCTGCACGTCCCGGAGCACGATGTCGTCGATCTGGTTCGTGTCCCGCAACCTGGTGATCTCGCGGCGCTTGTGTTCCAGCACGGCGAGCCGCAGCCGCCGGTCGAGGTCCCGGGCCTGCTCCGCCGACCGGCCCCGGCCGGCGGAGCGGACGTCGTCGAGGTGCTGCTCGTAGTCGGCCCTGATCCGGTCGACCGCGTCCGGCCCGGCGCCGAGCCGGTCGGCGACCTCGGGCAGCGCCGCCAGGGCGGCCTCGGTGGCCCGCGTCCGGGCCAGGCGCAGTTCGTCGACGCGCCGGGTGTCGCCGACCAGGCCCGCCCACCCGACGACGGCCGGCAGCGTGGTGCCCTGGATCAGCATCGTCATCAGGATGACGACGGCGGTCGTGAAGATGATCAGGTCACGCCCGTGGACGGGCGTGCCGGTGGGGGTCGTCACCGGCACCGCGAGGGCCGCCGCGAGGGACACCGCGCCCCGGAACCCCGCCCACCCGGCCGCCGTACGCACCCGCCAGTCGACCTGCTCGCCCTCCAGCGACGGGCGGCGGTTGGCGGCCCGGAAGCCGAACGCCGCCAGGTGGATCCAGAGCATCCGCGTCGCCACGACGACACAGGTCACCGCGACCGCGATGGCCAGCGCCCGCGCCGTCGACAGGCTGGTGAGGCCGCGCAGCGCGCGCGGGATCTGCATCCCGAGGAGCACGAAGAGCCCCCCGTTGATCAGGAACGTGGCGAGGTCCCAGAAGGCGTACGCCAGCACCCGGGACCGGGCCCGGACGACCCGGGGAGCCGCGTAGGAGAGCACGAGGCCGGCGACCACCACGGCCAGCACCCCGCTGGCGTGGACGAGTTCGGCGAGGAGGAACGCGACGAACGGCGTGAGGACGCTCAGCGCGCCCTCGCGCAGCGGATCGTCGAGGCGTCGCCGGACCACGATCACCGCCCAGCCGACCAGCAGGCCGGCGACGACGCCCCCGGCCGACGCGCCGACGAACCGCTCGGCCAGCCCGAGCGCGCTCGGTTCGGTGCCCCCGACGATCAGGCCCACCGCGACGGTGAAGAGCACCAGCGCGGTGCCGTCGTTGATCAGGCTCTCCGCGTGCAGGGTGGTGAGGATGCGGCGCGGCATCCGCTTGGCCAGGCCGGAGACCGCCGCGGCGTCGGTCGGCGCGAGCACCGCGCCGAGCACCCAGGCCGCGGCCGGGTCGATGCCGAGCCGCTGCGCGACGAGCGAGACGGCGACCATCGTCGCCACCACCAGCCCCACCGCCAGCAGCGTGATCGCCAGCAGGTTGGTGCGGATCTCGCGCAGGCTGGTGGTGATGCTCTCCCGGTAGAGGATCGCCGGCAGGAACAGCAGCAGCACCACCTCGGGCTCCAGCACCACGTGCGACAGCGGCGGCAGGAGCGCCAACAGCGCGCCCATCGTGATGAGCAGGACCGGGGGCGCCACGCTGTACCGCCCGCCGAGGGTGGTGCCGACCAGCACCGTGACGCCCAGCACCACGATGAGTTCGAGACCGCCCACGTCGCTCCCCCGTCACCCGCCGGCCGCGCCGCAGTGGCGGGTGCGCGATCGCCTGCCACTGGCAACATCGTGGTACGGCACGCGGAAGCCGCACCGCCGAACCGTCGAACGGGTGACGGGCGGCGCGACGTCAGGGCCGGTGGCGGCGGGCGGTCGGCGTCAGGAGCGGGTGCCGTGCCAGGAGCGCCAGAGGGCCGCGTAGGAACCGCCCGCGGCAACCAGCTCGTCGTGCGGGCCGATCTCGATGATCCGGCCGTCCTCGACCACCGCGACCCGGTCGGCGTCGTGCGCCGAGAAGAGGCGGTGCGCGATGGCGATCACCGTCCGGCCCTGGAGCACGGCCGCGAGGGAGCGCTCCAGGTGCCGGGCGGCCCGGGGGTCGATCAGCGAGGTGGCCTCGTCCAGCACCAGCGTGTGCGGGTCGGCCAGCACCAGCCGGGCCAGCGCCAACTGCTGCGCCTGCGCGGGCGACAGCGGGTACCCACCGGCGCCGACCACCGTGTCGAGCCCGTCCGGCAGCGCGTCGGCCCAGTCGAGCGCGTCGACGGCGGCCAGCGCCGACCGGACGGCCGGCTCGTCGGCGCCCGGCCGGACCATCGCCACGTTGTCCCGCAGCGTGCCGATGAAGACGTGGTGCTCCTGGGTGACCAACGCGACGTGCGTCCGCAGTTCGGCCAGGGGCAGCTCGTCGAGCCGCCGCCCCGCCACGGTGACGGAGCCGGAACGGGGCGCATGCACCCCGGCGAGCAGCCGGCCGAGGGTGGACTTTCCGGCGCCCGAGGGGCCGACCATCGCCAGCTTCTCCCCCGGCTCCGGCACGAGGGTCACCCCGTGCAGCACGTCCCGCCCCGTCCGGTACGCGTACCGGACGTCCCGGGCGGCGAGCCGCCGGTCGCCCGTCGGCACGTCGGTGCCCGCCCGCGCCGGCGACCCGGACGGGGCCGGGGACGTGGTCGGGGCGTCGGCGTCGGCGTCGGCCACCCCGAGCAGGCGCGCCAGCGAGGCGCCGCCGACCTGCAACTCGTCCAGCCAGGAGAGCAGCCGGTCGACCGGGTCGATCAGTTGCTGAACGTAGAGCGTGGCGGCGGTGACCTCGCCGAGGCTCACCCAACCCTTCAGGTGGAACCAGCCGCCGATGATCAGCGTGGCGACCACCGGCACCACGTAGCCGATCTCGGTGACCGGGAAGAACACCGTGCGCAGCCGCAGGGTGTAGCGCTCGGCCGCGTACGACCGGCGGATGTCGGCGTCGGTGCGGGCCCGGCGGCGCGCCTCCTGCCGCAACGCCTCGGTGGTGCGCGAGCCCTCGACGGTCTCGCTGATCCCGTCGGTGATGTCGGAGTAGGCGGCGTTCTCCCGCAGGTAGCCGTCCGGGGCGCGGCGCAGGTACCACCGGGTGCCGGCCCACAGCAGCGGCACCGCGACCAGGCAGGGCACCGCGAGCAGCGGGTTGACCAGGAGCAGCGCGCCGACGATGAAGCAGCCGGTGACGACCGCGATCAGCGTCTCGGGCACCGCGAACCGGACCGTCCGGGACAGCGCGGAGACGTCCCGGGACGTCCGGGTGAGCAGGTCGCCCGTCCCGGCCCGCTCCACGGTGGCCAGCGGCAGCGCCAGGATCCGGTCGACGAACTCCTCGCGCAGCTCGGCCAGCACCCGCTCGCCCAGCCGCGCCGACGCCAGGTGGGCGAACCGCACCAGCACCGACTGCGCCAGCACGAAGCCGGCGATCAGCAGCGCGATCCGGTCGACGGTGACGCCCGTCGTGCCCCGGGAGATCCCCTCGACCAGGTCGCCGAGCAGCCACGGCGCGACCAGGCCGGCCGCCGCGGCCAGGGCGTGCAGGCCGAGCGCCACGCCGAGCGCGCGCGGGTGCCGGCGCACCAGCGTACGGGCGTAGCGGCGCACCTGGCGCGCGTCGGCGACCGGCAGTGCGGCGGCCATCAGTCCTCCCCCCGGCTGACCGTCGCCCGGTAGCGCGGTTCGCCGTCGAGCAGTGCGGTGTGCGTCCCCTCGGCCACCACCTTGCCGTCCTCCACGAAGATCACATGGTCGGCGCGGCTCAGCACGAGCGGGCTGGTGGTGCAGACCAGGGTGGTCCGGCCGGCCCGGGCCGCGCCGAGCCGCTCGGCGATGCGGGCCTCGGTGTGCGCGTCCACGGCGCTGGTCGGCTCGACCAGCAGCAGGGTCTCCGGGTCGGCGACGAGCGCCCGGGCCAGCCGCAGCCGCTGCTGCTGGCCGCCGGAGAACTCCCGCCCCCGCTCGGCCACGGCGCTGGCCAGCCCGTCGGGCAGGGCCTCCACGATGTCCGTCGCGCTCGCCGCCGCCAGCGCCGCCGCGATCGCCGCCTCGTCGGCCCGGTCGTGCGGGTCCAGCTCCGCGCGCAGCGGGCCGGTGAACAGGTGCGCGTTGTTGTCGGCCACCAGGATCCGCTCCCGCACCGTCGCCAGCGGCAGCGCCCGCAGCGGTACGCCGTGCAGCGTCGCGTCCGAGTCGACGTACCGGCCGAGGCGGTCAACGATCGCCGCCGCGTCCTCGGGCGCGGTCGCGGCGAGCGCGGTGAACCGGCCGGGCCGCAGGGTCACGCCCGACTCCACGTCGACCAACTCACCGGGGCCGTCCGGCAGCGCCGCCGGGCGGGGCGGGTCCACCAGCTCCGGGTCGAGCCGCAGCAGCCGCACCACGCGCCGGGCGGCGACGTGCCCCCGGGTCAGCTTGTCCACCGCCTCGGTGAGCTGCCGCAGCGGGCTGACCAGGAACGCGGTGTAGCCGTAGAACGCCACGAGCTGGCCGGCGCTGATCTCGCCACGCAGCGCGAACCGGGCGCCCAGCCAGGTGACCAGCACCAGGAACGCGCCGGGGAGCAGCACCTGCGCCGCCTCCAGCAGCGACTCGACCCGGGCCACCCGCACACCGTCGGCGCGCAGCGCCTGGGACCGCGCGCGGTAGCGGGCGGAGAGCATCGGCTCGCCGCCGACGCCGCGCAGCACCCGCAGCCCGGAGACGATGTCGCCGGCCCGGGTGGTCAGCGCCCCCTCGGAGTCCCGGTAGGCCTGCTGCTGCCGGTGCAGGGGCCGGATGAGCAGCCCGACCACCGCCATCAGCAGCGGTACGCCGAGCACCACGACCAGCCCGAGCGGCAGGGAGGCGCCGAGCAGGATCACCCCGACGGTCACGATCGCGACGACGGCGCCGGTGCCCCGGGCGGTGATGTCGATCGCCGAGCCGATCTGGTTGATGTCGGCCGTGCCGATGCTCACCACCTCGCCGGCGGCCACCCGGCGGGGCAGCGCGGCGCCGAGCCGGTTCGCCGCGCCCACGGTCAGCTGCACCGTCCGGTACGCCGCGGCGAGGAAGTTGTGCACCGCGCAGCGGTGCCGCAGGATCCCGGCGACCGCCTGGAGCACGCCCAGGCCCAGCAGCACCAGCCCCCAGGTGAGCAGCGCGTCCTCGTCCCCGCGGGTGAGCCCGTCGACGGCCCGGCCGACGGCCGCCGGCACCAGCGCCTGGGCGACCATCCAGACGACGCCGAGCAGGATGCCGACGGTGAACAGCACCTTGTGCCGCCCGGCCAGCCACACCAGGTAACGGGTCGCCGAGCGGGTGTCGGGTGCGCCGGGGTCGCCGGCCGGTGAGAAACGCATGGCCCACCGACGCTAGGCGGGCCATGGGCGGCACCGCCAACCAATTACCGCTGCCACGTGCCCCGGCTCACGCCGCACCGCGGCGGCACGCCCCGATCCACGCCGAACGGCGGCGCACGCCGGTCAGCGGTCGAACGGCGGCGCGCCGGTCAGCGGTCGACCTGGGTGAAGTCCCACGAGTGCGGCGGGCGGGCGAGCAGCATCGCCGGCGGCTCCGGCAGCGGGCGGGGATTGCTGCGCCACTTGGAGATGACCACCACCCGGTGGTCCGTTGAGGAGAACACCTCGCTGGACAGGTGCATCGGGTCGTGCTCGAACTCCGGCAGCGCCGTGTCGCAGACCCAGGTGATCAGGTCGGCGACGCCGTACGGCTCGGCCCGCGCCTCCCACATCCGCACGATCACGTCATCCGTCCCTGAGTTTTCACACGCTGACGGTGGTCAGCGGCATGGCCGAGTCGGCGGGCAGGTCCAGCCGGCTCGGCGCGACACCCGAGGCGACCAGGTGCGAGCCGAGGGCGGCGACCATCGCGCCGTTGTCCGTGCAGAGCTTCGGTCGGGGCACCCGGACCCGGATGCCGTCCTTGGCGGCGCGGTGCTCGGCCATCGCCCGCAGCCGCGAGTTGGCCGCCACGCCGCCGCCGATCACCAGCGTCCCGACACCGTTGGCCCGGCAGGCGTCCAGCGCCTTGCGCACCAGCACGTCGCAGACCGCCTCCTGGAAGGACGCGGCCACGTCGGCGACCGGCACCGGCTCGCCCGCCCGCTGCCGCGCCTCGACCCAGCGGGCCACCGCCGTCTTCAGTCCGGAGAAGGAGAAGTCGTAGCGGTGGGCGGCGAGGTCCTTGGCGGCGGTCAGGCCGCGCGGGAAGCCGATGGCGGCCGGGTCGCCGGCCCGGGCCTCCCGGTCGATGTACGGCCCGCCGGGGAACGGCAGGCCCAGCAGCCGGGCCACCTTGTCGAACGCCTCGCCGGCCGCGTCGTCGATCGTGGCGCCGAGCGGGGTGACGCCCCGGGCCAGGTCGTCGACGAGGAGCAGGGAGGAGTGCCCGCCGGAGACCAGCAGGGCGATCGCCGGCTCGGGCAGCGGGCCGTGCTCCAGGGTGTCCACGGCGACGTGCGCGGCCAGGTGGTTGACGCCGTAGACCGGCTTCTCGGCGGCGAGCGCGTAGCCCTTGGCGGCGGCCACCCCGACCAGCAGCGCGCCGGCCAGCCCCGGGCCGGAGGTGACCGCGATCGCGTCGATGTCGGCGAGGGTCACCCCCGCCTCCTTCAGCGCCCGGTCCATGGTCGGCACGATGGCCTCCAGGTGCGCCCGGCTGGCCACCTCGGGCACCACCCCGCCGAACCGGGCGTGCTGCTCGACGCTGGAGGCGAGCGCGTCGGCCAGCAGCGTGTGCCCCCGTACGATGCCGACGCCGGTCTCGTCGCAGGACGTCTCGATGCCGAGGACCAGGGGTTCGTCAGTCATCGCCCGCCTCCCGGGTGCGCCGCATGACCAGCGCGTCGGTGTTGCTCGGTTGGTAGTAGCCGCGCCGCACGCCGATCGGCTCGAAGCCGTACGCCGCGTAGAGCAGTTGGGCCGGGGCGTTGTCCGCCGCGACCTCCAGCAGGGTGCTGCGGGACCCGAGCCGGGCCGCCTCGGCGAGCAGCGCCTCCAGCAGCAGCCGGCCGACGCCGCGCCGCTGGGCGTCCCGGCGTACCGCGATGTTCTGCACCCACGCCTCGTCGGGCGGGGCCGCGGTGAGCCCGGCGTAGCCCAGCACGGTGCCGTCGTCGTCGGTGGCGACGAGGTAGAAGTGCCCGTTGGCCAGCTCGTTCCAGAACATCGCCGCCGACCACTGCTCGGCGCCGAACAGGTCCGCCTCGATCGGCAGCACCTCGTCGATGTGCCACCACCGGAACCGTTGGAGGCGCACCCCGGTCACGGCAGGACCGGCTTGCGGGCCGTCGCCGCCACGGCGTCCGGCCGGCGCAGGTAGAGCGGGGTGAGCGCCTCGCCGGGGGCGCCGGCCCGGATCCGCTCGGCGGCCAGGGTCGCCAGCACGCCGGCGTCCGGGTAGCGCGGCTCGGCCCGCACGGGCAGGCCGAGGGTGTCCGCGTACCGGTGCGCGCCGTCGCCGACCGCGACCGTGACGGCCAGGCCGCGGGCACGCTCGGCGGCGACCGCCGGGGCCGACACCTCCGGCCCGGCGATCCGCTGGCCCGCGCCGTCGTAGACCGCCCAGTAGATCTCCCGGCGCCGCGCGTCGCTCGCCGCCAGCACCGGCTCGCCGACGGCCGCCGGGTGGCCGACGGCGTCCAGCGAGCAGACGCCGTACGTCGGCACGCCCAGCACCTGGCCCATGGTGGCGGCGGTGACCAGACCCACCCGGAGCCCGGTGAACGGGCCGGGGCCGAGCCCGGCGACGATCGCGCCCAGGTCGGCCGGGCGGGCGTCGACGTCGGCGAGCACCGCGTCGACCTGCGGGGCGAGCAGTTCGCCGTGGGCGCGGGCGTCGACCGTGCAGCGGTACGCCCGGGTCGCCACGCCGTCCGCCGTGACCTCCACCAGCGCCGCCGTCACCGCGGGCGTCGAGCTGTCCACCACCAGTACGAGCACGGTAAGCCAGCCTAGCCGCCCCGGTCGGCGGCCCCGGCGACGCGGGTCAGCTCGGGGTGCGGAACTTGCGCTGGAAGGCCGGCAGCAGCCAGGGACGCCGCCCGCTGATGCGCACCTTGCCGCTGAGCACCGCCCGGGCCCGGCTGATCCGGCCGAACATCATCAGGCTGAGCGTGGCGGGATCGTGGTCGATCCGCACGTCGGGCCGGGCGTCCGGCTCGGCGAACGACACCACCCCCCGGTGCAGCAGCAGCCGGACCGGGGCCGCGTACGCCGAGCGGAACTCGACCACGATGCGGCGCTCGCTAGGCGGCGAGCCGCCGTCGATCAGCCGCCCGTAGCCGTGTCGGACCACGCCGGCCAGGAACAGCTCCAGGAAGAGCACGGCGTGCGGGCTGGGGATCTCCCAGGGCTGCCCGGTGGCGCGGGCGACGTCGTGGCCGTGGATGAGCACCTCGTTGACCAGGTGGGCGCAGAGCCCGGCGAGGGGAACCTGCGCCCCGGCGAGCCACGGCACCGTCTCGTCGGGGCGCCGCCCCTCGCAGGCGACCAGGAACTGCTTCACGTCGGCCTGCAACCGGTCGAGCAGGGGCTGCGGGTCGCGCTCGGTGAGGTGGCCGAGCATCACGTCGTTGAAGTCCGCCACCGTGTCGACGGTGGTCCCGGACAGCAGCGTGTCGACGCCCGGCACCGGTGGGAGCGGGCGTTCCGGATCCACCAGGCAGACGTACAACCACGCGATGGAGCCGACGTGGGCGAGCGTGTCCGCCACCGACCAGTCGGCCGTGGCCATGGCCTGCGGCGGGGCGGCGCGGACCAGATCGACGAAGCGGTCCGTCTGCTCCGCCAGCGCCGTCCGCGCCACCCGCCACCGTTCGTCGCTGACCGTCGCCGTCATCCGCCCGCCTCCCGGCTCGCCGACCGCTGGAGGCACAGGCTACAGCGGACGGTCGCCGCCCGGTGACCCGCAGCTTGCGGAGTTCGTCAGCCGGCCGAGCGCTCCCAGTCGACCGTGGGCAGGCCCGCGTCGGCGAGGGCCTTGTTGGCCGCGCTGAACGGCCGGCTGCCCAGGAAGCCGCGCGGGTTCATCGGGCTGGGGTGCCCGGCCTCCAGCACCACGTGCTGCGGGTTGGTGACCAGCGCGGCCTTCTTGCGCGCGTAGCCGCCCCAGAGCAGGAAGACCACCCGGGAGTCCAGCGCGTCGAGCGCCCGGATGGTGGCGTCGGTGAACTCCTCCCAGCCGCGGTTCGCGTGCGAACCGGGCGTGGCCTCGCGGACGGTGAGCACCGAGTTGAGCAGCAGGACGCCCTGCGCCGCCCAACCGCTCAGGTTGCCGCTGCGCGGCTTCGGCACGCCGACGTCCTCGCCGAGCTCCTTGAAGACGTTGCGCAGCGAGGGAGGCACGCTCACGCCCTCCCGCACGCTGAAGCTGAGCCCGTGCGCCTGCCCCGCCTTGTGGTAGGGGTCCTGCCCGAGGATCAGCACCCGGCAGTCGGCCGGCGCGCAGAGCCGGTAGGCCGAGAAGAGGTCGTCGACCGGCGGGAAGACGGTGCGGGTCGCGTATTCCCCGGCGACGAACGCGGCCAGCTCGGCGGTGCGGGCCGGGTCGAGGTGCGGGGTGAGCACGGCACGCCAGTCCTCCGGCAGCAGCGCCAGCAGGTCCAGGGTGGGGGCGTCGTCGGGCATCGGCAACCTTTCGCCTGTCGAATCCGTCCCGCGCACTCTAGGCAGACGGTACGACAGCGCTCACCCGAGGGCGGCCAGGCGCTGCGCCCAGTCGCCGCCGACCGGCTCCAGCTCGACCACCCGGGTGTCGTCGTCGCGCCGGTCGACGCGTACCTGCAGGTGCGCCTCCACCAGCTGCTCGACCAGGCCCTCGCCCCACTCCACCACGGTCACCGACTCGTCCACCGAGGCGTCCAAGTCGAGGTCGTCGATCTCGGCGCGCGGATCGGCGGCGTCGCCCAGCCGGTACGCGTCGGCGTGCACCAGCGCCACCGTGCCGCCCCGGGCCGGATCCGGTCGGTGCACCCGGGCGATCACGAAGGTGGGCGAGGTGATGTCGCCGAGCACCCCGAGGCCGGCCCCGATGCCCTGGGTCAACGCGGTCTTGCCGGCGCCCAGCGGGCCGGTCAGCAACAGCAGGTCGCCGGCGCGCAGCAGCCCGGCCAGCCGCCGCCCGAACCCGTGGGTGTCGTCGACCGTCGGCAGCTCGACGACATGCGTCACAGCTCCTCCAGGAAGCGCGTCAGTGCCGCGTTGACCTCGTCGGCGTGCTCCAGCATCACCACGTGCCCGCTGTCGGAGATCTTGACGAACTCGGCGTGCGGCAGCCGCCGGACGATCTCCTCCGAGTGGGTCACCGGGGTGATCATGTCCTTGTCGCCGACGACCACCAGCACGGGGGTGTCCGCCAGCGCGGCGAGCGCCGGGAAGCGGGAGTGCGTCGCCAGCGTCCGCAGGTAGCGCGTCACCGTGTCGGCGGACGTGCGCGAGTTCATCGTCTCGACGTACGACACCAGGGCCGGGCTGGGGTGGCGGGTGCCGAAGCCGTACCTGCGGGTGAGCAGCCAGGCCACGTTGGTGGTGGACTTGCGGGCGCGGTCGATCACCGTGCCGCCGTAGCGGGTGACGTTGCCGACCATGTAGAGCACGGGCGCGCCGACCCGGCCGAGCAGGGCCGGCGCCACCAGTTTGGTCTCGGCGAGCAGGCCGCCGGAGGTGGCCATCAGCACGGTGCCGACGACCCGGTCGCCGAACAGCTCCGGGAACAGCTCGGCGAAGGCCATGATCGTCATGCCGCCCATCGAGTGGCCGACGAGCACCAGCGGCCCCTCCGGGGCGACGCGATCGATCACCTCGCGCAGCGTCCGGCCGAGCGCGGTGAGGTCGTACTCGCCCGTCTCCAGCCGCCCGGACCGGCCGTGCCCCGGCTGGTCGTACGCGACGATCCGGTGCTCGCCCCGCTCGGCGAGCACCTTGCGCTGGAAGTGGAAGGTGCCCATGTCCAGGCAGAAGCCGTGCACCAGCACCACGGTCGGGTTGCCGGGCGTCGGCCGGGTCGGCTCGACCACCTCGACGTGGATGTCGGTGCCGTCGGGCATCTCCAGCCGGAACGCCTCGTCGTACCGCTGCTCGCCGAAGACCTCGTCGGCGTACCGGTCGGTGGGGTCGGACTTGAGTCTGCGGACCAGGGCGCGTTCGGTGGCGACGCCGGCCGCGAGCCCGGCGGCGGCGACCCCGACGGCGGCCAGCGCGCCCACGGCGGCCCGGGCGTGCCCGGAGCGGGGCAGCGGAATCCGGGAACGGGACGTCACGGGCGCTCGCCGTCGTAGACGCGGGGCACCCGGCTGCTGCCGAACCGGGTGACGATCTCGTAGTTGATGGTGCCGGCCGCCTCGGCCCAGTCGTCGGCCGTGGGCTCGCCGCCGGCACCGCTGCCGAAGAGCGTGACCACGTCGCCGGCGGCCACCGGGTCGTCGCCGCAGTCGAGCACGAACTGGTCCATGCAGACCCGGCCCGAGATCCGCCGCCGCCGGCCGCCGAGCTGCACCGGCCCGCTGTTGGAGGTGTGCCGGGGCACCCCGTCGGCGTAGCCGAGCGGCACCACGGCCAGGTTCGCCTCCCGCTCGGTGGTGTAGGTGTGCCCGTACGAGACGCCGGAGCCGGCGGGGACGCGCTTGGCGAGCATCACCCGGGCCCGGGCGGTCATCGCCGGGCGCAGCCCGTAGCTCTCGCCGGTCACCGGCGAGAGCCCGTAGACGGCGAGCCCGGGCCGGACCAGGTCGAAGTGCGCGTCCGGTCGGGTCAGCGTGGCGGCGGAGTTGGCCAGGTGCCGGTAGCGGGGCCGCAGGCCGGCCTGCTCGGCCATGCCGATGCCCTCGTGGAAGACGGCGAGTTGGCGGTCGATGGTCGGGTGGCCGGGCGAGTCCGCGTAGACGAAGTGGCTCCACACCCCGACCACCTCGACCAGGCCGTCGGCCTGCGCCTTGGCGGCGGCGTCGAGCAGGGCCGGCCAGTCGGCGACGGTCGCGCCGCCCCGGGACAGCCCGGTGTCGATCTTGAGGTGCAGCCGGGCCGGTCGCCCGGCCGCGCGGCCCGCCTCGACCATCTCGTCGAGCTGGGGCAGGCTGGCGGCGCCGAGGTCGACCCCGGCGGCGACCCCCTCGTGCAGCGGCAGCCCGGGCGCGAGGAGCCAGGCCAGCACCGGCACGGTGATCCCGGCCCGGCGCAGCGTCAGCGCCTCGTCCAGCGTGCAGACGCCCAGCCAGTCCGCCCCGGCGTCCAGCGCGGCGCGGGCCGCCGGGACCATGCCGTGGCCGTAGCCGTCGCCCTTGACCACCGCCATCAGCTCGGCGGCGGTGCCGGCCCGCAGCCGGCTCACGTTCTCGCGGATCGCGTCCAGATCCACCCGCACCTCGGCCTGCCACATGCCCCCAGCCTACTTTCCGCGCTGATCTCCCCGGCCCAGGCCGCCGGAGCCGCGGGGTCAGCTCTCCCCGGCCCAGGCCGGCGGAGCCACTGCGGTCAGCCGAGACGGGCGAGGACCGGGCGGAGGGCGTCGGCCACGTCGGGCGCGGTCACCGGCCCGCCCCGGGCCGCCTCCCGACCGGCCAGCCCGTGCAGGTACGCGGCCGAGGCCGCCGCGCGCTCCGGCGCCAGCCCGGCCGCGAGCAGCGAGCCGAGCAGCCCGGCCAGCACGTCGCCGGTGCCCCCGGTGGCCAGCGCCGACGTGCCGGTCGGGTTGACGTACGCCCGGCCGTCCGGCGTGCCGATCACCGTGCGGTCGCCCTTGAGCAGCACCACGGCGTTCATCCAGGCGGCCAGGCGCAGCGTGGCCGCCACCCGGTCGGCGCCCGGCGTCTCGCCGCAGAGCCGGGTGAACTCGCGGTCGTGCGGGGTGACCACGATCGGGGCGTCCCGCCTGCGCAGCCGGTCGGCGAGCGAGCCGTCGACCAGCAGGGTCAGCGCGTCGGCGTCGAGCACCACGGGCACCGGGGCGGAGAGCACCGCGCGCAGTTCCCGGGCCGCCTCCTCGCCCGTGCCCAGCCCGGAGCCGCAGACCCAGGCCTGCACCCGCCCCGCGTCGGCGACCCGGTCGGTCGCGATCACCGAAGGGTGCCGGTGCAGCACGTCGGCCCGGGCGGAGCCGGCGTAGCGGACCATGCCGGTCGGGCCGGCCAGCGCCCCGCCGACCGAGAGCACCGCCGCGCCGGGGTAGGTGGCCGAGCCGGTGGCGACGCCCACCACGCCCCGGGCGTACTTCTCCGACGCCGGGCCGAGCCGGGGCCACCAGTCCACGACGTCCGACCACTCGGTCACGCGCAGCGCGGGGCTGCCGCGCAGCCACGGCTCCAGCCCGATGTCGACCAGTTCCACCTGACCGGCGAGCGCGGCGGCCGGGCCCACCACCAGCGCGGGCTTCAGCGCGCCGAACGCGACCGTCACGTCGGCGCGGACGGCGCTCGGCCGCCCGGCGGCGGTCAGCGGCACGTCCCCGGTGTCGACCGCGACACCGCTGGGCACGTCCACCGCGACCACGGTGGCGGGGGCGCCGTCGCGCCCGCAGTGCCGCACCAGGCTGGCGGCGAGCTGGTCGGCGGTGTCCCGGAGCCCGCCCCGCCCGCCGATCCCGACGATGCCGTCCAGCACCATGTCGACCGTCGCCGGCGGCCGGTCCACGATCCGCCCCCCGGCGGCCCGCAGCGCGGCCAGCCCCTCGGCGTGCGCCCGGCCGGGGCTGAGCAGCAGCGCCGACACGGCCGCCCCGCGGCGGGCCAGGTGCGCGCCGGCCAGGAGCGTGTCGCCGCCGTTGTCGCCGGAGCCGACCAGCAGCAGCACCCGGGCGGCGTAGACCCCGCCCCGGTCGGCGAGCAGCAGCGCGCAGCGGCGGGCCAGCCCGGCGGCGGCCCGCTTCATCAGCGTCCCGGGCGGAAGGGCGGCGGCCAGTCCCGCCTCCGCCGCGCGTACGTCCGCGACCCGCCACACCGGTCTCACGCCACCGCCCCCGTCCGAGCTTTCCCGGCGCGCCAGGTCGGCGCGCTCCGATCACCGTTCCGCGACCACCATGGCCGAGGCGATCCCGCCGTCGTGGGACAACGAGAGATGCCAGCGGTTGACCCCGCGCTCGGTGGCCGCCGCCGCGACCGTGCCGGAGACGGTCAGCCAGGGGCGGCCGTCCGGGTCCGGCACGATCTCGCAGTCGTGCCAGCTCAGCCCGGCCGGCGCGCCGAGCGCCTTGGCGACCGCCTCCTTGGCCGCGAACCGGGCGGCCAGCGACTCCGGCGAACGCGGGTTGCCGGAGCTGGTGTAGCGCTCGGCCTCCGTGAAGAGCCGGTCGGCGAGCAGCGGCGTCCGCGCCAGGGCCCGGGCGAACCGCTCGACCAGGACGACGTCGATGCCGACAGCGACGATCACGGGCTCACCCTACCGGCGCGGGCGGCCGCACATTAGCCGCCGGCTCGGGGCCGGGCAACGCCTGTGGACGACGGGTGTCGGTCCGCCGGGGCCGTCGTCCACAGGGTGCCTGCGGGGGTGTGGACGCCGCCTAGCGTTCCGGTCGTCGATGTTCCGCGAGGCACGGGGGCCGAGGATGACCGAGGAGCCGATCACCGTACGACCCGACGCGCTGCGCCGGGCGGCGAGCGCGCTCGGCGACGACGCGTACCGGCTGGGGCACGGGCTGGCCGGGGTGACCGGGCTGGTGGTGCCGGCCCCGGAGTGGGCGGCCGGGGCGGCGCTGACCGGGCTGGAGTCGGCGGTGCACGCCTGGTTCGGCGTGCTCGGCGCCCAGGTGGCCGCGACGGCCGGGGCGGTGCGGGCGGCGGCCGAGGCGTACGAGTCGGTGGACGACCGGGCGGCCGGCCGGTTCGCCGCCCTCCACCGGTGACCGCGCCGGCACGCCCGACGGCGGGCGGCGCCGGGTCGGCACCACTGGTGACCGGAGCTGCGCCGGCACCCCCCACGGTGAGCCGAGCGGGCCCGTCCGGGCGGCCGGCGCACCCCGCCGAGCGGGCAACGGCCGTGGGATACCGGCAGCTCTGGGCGGTCGACCCGGGTGCCTGGCGGGCCGCCGGGGCGGCCTGGCGGGGGTTGACCGACCGGGTCGGGCGCCGGGCCGACAAGTTGTCCGCCGGGGCGGCGGCGCTGCGCGCCGACTGGTCGGGCGGCGCTGGCGGGGCGGCCGACGCCCGGCTCGCGGCGCTACGCACCGAGCTGACCACGGTCTCCCCCGCCCTGATCGAGGCCGACCAGGTGCTGGCCGAGTTCGCCGGTCGGCTGGGGGCGGCGAAGGCCCGGCTCGCCGCCGCGGTGACGCGCGCGGACGGCGCCGGGCTGCTGGTCGACCGACAGGGGCGGGTCGCCGCCGATCCCGCCCGCGCGCCGGCCTCCCCACGGTCGGGGCAGGTCGCGGCCGGGGTGGGCGCGGCGATCCGGGAGGCGTTGGCGCTGGCCGGGGCGGCCGACCGGGAGGCGGCCGGCCGGCTGGACGCCCTGTCCGCCGCCGCCCGGTCGGCATGG
>NZ_JBFAVI010000116.1:4202-21955 GCF_040679695.1 Micromonospora sp. NPDC052213 | reverse complement strand
CCTATACATCACCCCCGGCCGCCGGTACGGGCGACCGCCAAAACACCCCGCGGGGGGGGTCCGCCCCCCCGTCCCGGCGACCCACCCCGCTCGGGGTCAGCGGGTCAGCAGGGCCAGTACGACGGCGAGCCCGACGACCGTGTCGAAGACCGCGCACCACTCGGCGTAGCCGCGCGGGACGACCCGGTTCGCGCGGTGGTGCACCACGTCCCAGGCCGCGTGTCCGAGCCAGCCGGCGGCCACCAGCCAGCCCGCCAGCCCGTGGTCGACCACGGTGGCGACCAACGCCACCGCCGCCCAGCCGGCCAGCCCGGCCAGCTGGACGACGAGCACCCGGCGCTCGCCCAGCTGCCCGCGCACCGCGCCGATGACCAGGTAGGCCGCCGGCAGCGCCAGCAGGAACGGCGCCGGGGGCACCCACGGGGAGAAGAGCATGTCCAGCGTCATCAGCAGGGCGAGCCCCGCCGGCCAGCGGCGCGCCAGCGCCGCGACCAGCCGGTGCCGCGGGACCGGGCGGGCGGCGGCCGGGTGCCGGGCGTACTCGGCGCGTCGGCGCAGCACCGCGAGCGCCATCGCCGGGAGCATCAGCAGGTGGCTGCCGAGGAGCAGGGCGTCCGCGCCGACCAGCCCGGCCCGGAAGGGTACGAACAGCACCAGCACCGGCAGGTACATCGCCACGGTCATCTCCCCGACGGCGGCCCAGGAGTGCCTCCGGTACCGCATCCACACCGCCATGCCGACGCTCATGTCCGTCGCCATCAGCACGGCGCCGACGTCGGCCCGTCCGAGGTCGGGGGAGAAGCCGAGCGAGGTGCCCACGGCCGCGCGGAGCGGCCCGAGCAGCAGCATCCCGGCGATCATGGCCAGCGCCATCTCCAACAGGTGCCGCAGCAGCGCGGCGCGCGGTCGCGCGTGACCGACGTGCGGTGCCGTCGGGTTGGCGTTCGTCGTCGTCTCCGTCATGCCATCGAGCCTGCGCGCGGGCGGGCGCGCCGGACACCCGCGCCGTGTCACCGGTCGGCCGTGCGGAACGCACCGCCGATCCGTGCGTCCCGCGTACGGCGGTGGGCCGCCGCCGCGCCCTACCATTCGGACCGTGGCGTTCGACCCGACGGTGTCCGGACCGGACCGGCGCCTGCGCCGGGCCCGGGCCGGCGCGACGGCGTCCCTCGCCACCGGGGTGGCCTCCGGCCTGTTCCTGCCCGCGGTCGGGCTGACCCGGGAGCCGTCGGGCCTGCGGGTGGCGCTCGGTGCGGTCGGGCTCGCCGCGGTCGCCGTGGTGCTGGCCGTGGCCGTGTACACGACCGTGACACCGGACGTGGCGGACCGGGTCCGCCGCCGGTGCCGCGTGGCGTTCGCCGCCGTGGCGGTGCTGAGCGTCCCGCTGGTGGCGCCGGTCGCCGCCGGGGCGTGGCCCACCTGGGCCTGGGTGGGCGCGGCGGTCGTCGGCGCGGTGCCGCTGGTCGCCCGGTTGCGGATGGTGGTTCCCGTGGCGGTCGCCACCCTGCCGGTCGCCGCGGCGGTGGCGACGGCGACCGGGACGCCCGTGGGTCGGTCCCTGGTGATCAGCGGCGGCGTCGGCCTCGGCATCGCCGCGGTGAACGGATTCCAGGTGTGGTTCTGGGAGCTGCTGGTGCAGGCCGGCCGAGGGCAGCTCGCCCAGGCGAGCCTCGCGGCGGCGCAGGAGCGGCTGCGCTTCGCCGGCGACGTGCACGACCTGCTCGGGCACCACCTCACCGTCATCGCGCTGAAGGCCGAACTCGCCGCCCGGCTCGCGGCGACCGACGCGGAGCGGGCCGGCCGGGAGGCGGCCGAGGCGCAGCGGCTGGCCGCCACCGCGCTGACCGAGCTGCGCCGCACGGTGCACGGCTACCGCCGCGTCGACCTCGCCGAGCAGGTCGCCGCGGTCGGGCAGGTGCTGCGCTCCTCCGGGGTGCGGTGCACCGTGGTGCCGCCCGCCGGCGAGCTGCCGGCGGAGGCGGCCGCCCAGCTCGCGGCGGTGCTGCGCGAGGCCGGCACCAACGTGCTGCGGCACAGCCGGGCCGGCTGGTGCCGGATCGAGATCGACCAGGAGGCGGACGTGGCGCGGATGACGGTGACCAACGACGGCGCGGGCGCGGCCGGCGTGCCCGACCGGCACAGCCACGGCCTGCGCGGGTTGGCCGAGCGGCTGGCCGCCGCCGGCGGGGAGCTGCGCACGCACCGGGAGGACGGTGTCTTCACCGTCGAGGCGACCGTCCCGACGGCGTCATGATCCGGGTCCTGCTCGCCGACGACGAGGAGCTGATCCGGGCCGCCCTCGCCGCCCTGCTCGACCTCGAGGAGGACCTGACGGTGGTGGCGCAGGCGGCCGACGGCGGGGCCGCCGTGACCGCCGCCCTGGCGCACCACCCCGACGTGGCCGTCGTCGACCTGGCGATGCCCGGCCCCGACGGCTTCCAGGTCGCCGCCGAGCTGGCCCGGGTGCTGCCGTCCTGCGCGGTGGTGATCCTCACCGGCCAGGGGCGGCCGGCACACCTGGCCCGCGCGCTCACCGCCGGGGCCCGTGGGTTCCTGCCCAAGGGCGCGCCCGGCGGGGCGCTCGCCGACGTGATCCGGCGGGTGCACGCCGGCGGCCGGTACGTCGACCCGGCGCTGGCCGCCGACGCGTTGACCATCCCGCCGTGCCCGCTTACCCCGCGCGAGCTGGACACGCTGCGGCTGGCCGAGGACGGCGCCCCGGTCGCGGTGGTCGCCCGCCGGGCCCACCTGTCCAGCGGCACGGTCCGCAACTACCTCGCCGCGGCGGTGCAGAAGCTCGGTGCGACGAGCCGTGCGGAGGCGGCGCGGACGGCCCGGGACAACGGCTGGCTCTGACCGGACCGTCCGCAACCGCCCCGGCCCGGCCCGCTCAGCGGTGGAAGCGCACGTAGTCGAACCGCGCGGTGAGCGCCGGCTCGGCGCCGCCGTGGGCGACCAGCCCGATCCGCGGGGTGGTGTCGGCCGGGAAGGTCCACACCCCGCCCCACGTCCAGTTCCGCCCGTCCCGGCTGGAGCCGGCCCGGAACTCGTGCTCGCCGGTGGCCGGGTCGACCCGGTGCGCCAGCCGCAGCCAGGTGGTGGTCGCCGGGGTGCCGACGATGTTGCCGCCGTATACCGGCCGGCCGGCGAAGGGCAGCTCGTAGCCGTACTCGACCTGGCGGGTGTTCCAGATGGCGACCTGCGCCAACCGGGCGAAGCGGTCGTCGTCGACGTAGGCGACCAGGCCGGCCTGCTGGTAGTTGCGCACGGTCTCCTCGCCGAGGTCGAGCGTCACCTTCGTCTCCACGACGTAGTCGCCCGTCGGCGCGTCGCGCAGCAGCACGCCGGCGCTGTTGCCGGTGCCGGTCAGGTCGGCGCCCTGCACGGGCCAGCGCAGCGCACCGCCGGATACGGTGGCCGCCGGGTCCGGCCGGACCCACCGCCACGCCGGGTCGAGCCCGTCGGTGAACTCGTCGGAGAACGCCGGCAGCAGGCCGCCGACCCGGGGCTCGGGCGCGGGGTGCCGCACCGGCCGGTGCAGCCGGGCGACGCTGACGTTGTCGAACCCGGCGTCCCCGCCGGTGGCGGTCAGCGCGATCCGGCCGACGACCGGCCGGTCCAGCCGCAGCGACAGTGCCGCCACCTGGTCCCCGAGCCGGGCCGGGCTCAGCTCGGCCGTGAGCTGCCGGCCGCGTACCTCGACGGCGAGGTTGTGCCCGGCCGCCGCGTCGAAGCCGTCGGGCAGCGGCGCGCTCGCGGTGCGGGCGCCGTCCCGGGCGACCAGCCTGCCGGCGGCGGTGTCCACCCGCACCGCGACGCGGTCGCCGAGGGTGAGCCCGGCCGCCCCGGTGGCGGCGGGCCGCAGGTCGACCTCCGCGCGCACGTCCCCGCCGACGGTCGTACGGCCGGTCAGCGTGCCGCTGCCGGTGAGCCGGCCGTCGGCGACCCGCCAGTCCCCGGCGGTGCCACGCCAGGCGGCGAGGCCGGCGTCGAAGCGTTCGTCCACCCGGCCGGTGGTGACCGGCGCGGTCCGGGTGCCCTCCGACGGGCCGGCGCCGGCGTTCACCGTCGGCCAGCCGTCGATCCAGTCGAGGCGGTCCAGCAGCATCGGCCGCTCGTTGATGCCGAACGGCTCGTCCAGGTACGGGTCGGCCCGGTCGATGGCGTGGTAGACGATCCAGTCCTGACCGGACAGGTCGGTCAGGAAGCCGTTGTGGCCGGTGCCGATCCAGCGGTTGCCGTTCTGGGCGAGTACGGGGGTGCCGCCGGCCCGGGAGGCGGTCAGCGGGGTGCCGTCGCGGTCCACGAAGGGCCCGCGCGGGCTGCGTGACCGGCCGACGTGGACGGAGTAGCCGGTGGCGGGACCGGCGCAGCAGTTGGCGGTGGAGGCGAACAGGTAGTACCAGCCGTCGCGGCGCAGCACGTAGCTGCCCTCGAACTTGTTGTCGATGGCGACCGGCGTCGGCGTGCCGACGGCGCGCAGCCCGTCGGGGGAGAGCTCGGTGACGGAGATGCCGCCGTAGTAGCTGCCGTAGTAGAGGTAGTGCCGGCCGTCGACGTCGGTGAACTGGCTCGGGTCGATGGTCCACAGCCAGCCGCCGCCACCGCCGGGGCGGGGCGCGACCACGGGCTCGTCGGCGAAGGTCCACGGGCCGGTCGGGGTGGGCGCGGTGGCCGCGCCGACGGCGAAGTCGCCGCCGTCGGGGGAGACGGTGGTGTCGGTGACGGTCACGTACATGACCCAGCGGTCGCCGACCCGGCGCACGTCGGGGGCCCAGAAGCCGGCGCCGGGCGCCGCGTACGCCGGGCGCTGGTCGGCGCCGAAGGCGTCCCCGACGTACGTCCAGTCGACCAGGTCGGCGGAGCGGGCGGTGGGTACCCGGTGGAAGGTCCCCTCGCCCTCGCGCAGCGGGTCGGTGGTGCCGTACGCGTACCAGAAACCGTCCTCACCACGGACGACCACCGGGTCGGCGAAGGTGTCGGCGAACCCGGCCGAGACCGGGTTGCGGTAGCGGGGGTCGGACGCGGCGGCGGCCGGCGCGGACGCCGTTCCGGCCAGGACCAGACCGATGGCGGCGGCGAGCGCGCCGGCGCGGCGGAGATGTCCCATCAGACCTGCCTCGGGTGGGGGAGAAGTCGACCTGGATCACTGGGTCCGTTTCTACAACGTTGGATACAACGTTGTAAAGGCGCGGGCGACGCTTCGGTGGGCACCGCAACGTGCCCGTGCCAGCATGGGTGCGTGACCACCACCGCCACGGACGGCCCGACCCTGGCCCGGCTCGCCGCCCTGCTCGCCGACGACACCCGCGCCCGCATCTGCCTGGCCCTGCTCGACGGCCGGGCGTGGGCGGCCGGCGAACTGGCCCGGCTCGCCGGGGTGGCGCCCTCCACCGTCAGCGACCACCTCACCCGCCTGGTCCGGGGTGGTCTGCTGGTCGAGCAGCGGCAGGGGCGGCACCGCTACGTCCGGCTCGCCGGCCCCTCGGTGGCCCAGCTGATCGAGGACCTGGCCGGCCACGCGCCGGCGCGGCCCCAGCCCGTCCGCTCGCTGCGCGCCGCCCGCGCCGACGCCGCCCTGGCGTACGCCCGCACCTGCTACGACCACCTGGCCGGCCGCCTCGGGGTGCTGCTGCGGGACACGATGCTCGACCGCGGGCTGCTCGACGGCGCCGACGGCCTGGCGCTGACCCCGGCCGGGCTGGGTTGGCTCGACGGGCTCGGGGTGCCGGTCGCGCCGCTGCGGGCCGCCCGCCGCCCCCTGATGCGCGACTGCCTCGACTGGACCGAACGCCGCCCGCACCTGGCCGGGGCGCTGGGCGCGGCGCTGTGCGACCGCTTCTTCGAGGTGGGCTGGCTCACCCGGGGCGGTGGCCGCGCCGTCCGGCTGACCCCGGCCGGCGGTCCCGCGCTGGCCGCCGCGCTCGGCCTCGCCCCGGCCGACCTGGCGCCCGCCGCCGCACCGGAGACCGGCGGCGGCCGAGCCTGACCGGCTCGCGTCCGTCCGACCCGTTCCGTGCCGCACGCCGGGGCCGACGGTTCGGCGGAACCGAAGGAATCCGGCGCCGCCGGTGCCGGACGGCCGCCCCGGTGACGTACCAACCGCACGCGCTGCCGCGCGTCCCGACGAGTGCCGAGGTGGGAACCCCGATGAACGAGCGCTGCGCCGCCTTCCACGCCCTGCACCACGCCGACCGGCCGCTGCTGCTGCCCAACGCCTGGGACCACGCCAGCGCCGCCGCGTTCGCCGCGCGCGGGTACCCGGCGGTCGGCACCACGAGCCTCGGGGTCGCCGCCGCCGCCGGGCTGCCGGACGCGGCGGCGGCCACCCGGGCGGAGAACCTCCGGCTGGCCCGGGCGCTGCGCGGCCTCCCGGTGCTGCTGAGCGTCGACGTGGAGGCGGGCTGCGCCGACGACCCGGCGGCCGTGGCCGACCTGGCGGCCGAGCTGGCCGCCCTCGGGGTGGTCGGGATCAACATCGAGGACGGCCGGGCCGACGGCACTCTCGCCCCGCCGGCGCTGACCGCGGCCAAGGTGGCCGCCGTCAAGGCCGCGGCGCCGGCCCTGTTCGTCAACGCCCGCACCGACACGTGGTGGCTGGGGACGCCCGACCCGCTGCCGGCGACCCTGGTCCGGGCCAGGGCGTACGCGGATGCCGGCGCCGACGGGATCTTCGTGCCCGCGGCGCCGGACGTCGACACCGTCGGCGCCCTCGTCGCGGGGATCGACCTGCCGCTGAACGTGCTGTACCGCCCGGGCGGGCCCACCCTCGACGAGTTGCGGGCGCTCGGCGTGGCCCGGGTGAGCACGGGCTCGCTGCTGTTCCGGGCCGCGCTCGGCGCCGCCCTGGACGCCCTGGACGCCGTCCGGTCCGGCGCCGCGCCGCACCGGGAACCGCCCTCGTACGCCGAGGTGCAGCGGTTGAGCGCCGCGTCCCGGCCCTAGCCGTTCGTGCCCACCCACACCCAGGAACCGCCCCTTAGGAGGAGATAAGAGGATTGTTCGCACTCATCCCGTCACGCCTGGTTACGTTGTGCGCAGGGCGATGCACACAGTGATGTCATGACGGGAGAGAGGACCCGACCATGCGAGTGCCCAGCCGAAGTCCGGGGCAGCAGCCCGGGCCCTCCGTCACACCCGCAGCCCGCGCCCGCCGGCGGGTCCCCGGCACGCCGCCCCGCCCCGCTTCGCCGGACCTCGACGCCTACCGGGCGGCCGTCGCCGACCTGCTGGTCGAGGTGGGCGCCCTGGCCGGGGCGTCCTGCACGGCGGCGCGGCAGGTGCTGATCGACGACCGGCTGCGCGAGCCCGCGATCGCCGCGGTGCTCGACGCCACCCCCCAGGGGCTCGTCGGCGCCCGCGAGACGCTGCTGCTGGAGATGGCCCGCTACCAGCCCAACCCGCGCAGCTCCGCCGCCGACCTCACCGCACTGGTCCGCATCTACCTGCTCTCCCGCGTCGACGTGATGTGGTGGCGCGACGCGCCGACCTTCCTCACCGACGCCCAGGTCGACGCCAGCCCCGATCTGGTCGACCTGGAGTGGCTGCGCCGCCGCGGCCTGCTCCGGTTCTGCTACACCGAGCAGCCGAGGACGCTGTTCGGACGC
This sequence comes from Micromonospora sp. NPDC052213, assembly GCF_040679695.1. Lineage (NCBI taxonomy): Bacteria > Bacillati > Actinomycetota > Actinomycetes > Micromonosporales > Micromonosporaceae > Micromonospora > Micromonospora sp. NPDC052213. The sequence continues at coordinate 14,348 of NZ_JBFAVI010000116.1, read as the reverse complement.
GGGCTGCGGGCGGCCCGCCGCCGGCTGTGGCCCGACGCCACGCCGCGCACCGCCGGGCTGCGCTTCCGGCGGGCCCGCCGGGAGGTCGTGGCGCTGCTCAACGACATCGGCCGGGAGTTCGCCGCCAACACCCCGCCCGCCACCCCGCCGCTGTGGGTGACCAGCCTGGTCCGCAGCGCCGAGCACCAGCACCGGCTGCGCCGCCTCGGGTACGCCGCCATGGTCCCCAGCGGCCACTGCCTGGGCTGGGCGGTCGACGTCGAGCTGGCCTGGTTCGGCCGCTTCGGCGTCCGGGACACCCTCGCCGAGCTGCTGCTGGCCCGGCAGCGGGCCGGCGAGGTCAACGTGGTCGACGAGGGGCAGGCGTGGCACCTGTGCCTCGCGCCCGCCAGCGGCCGGCGGCTGCGCCGGGCGTACGAAGCCGAGATGGGGGTCTGAGCCGATGTGCGGCATCGCGTTGAGCCTCGGCCCCGAGGCCGACCCGGCGATCTTCCGGCGGATGCTCGCCACCCTGGCCCCCCGCGGCGAGGTCACCGAGGCCCGCTACGAGAACGGCCTGCTCGCCGGCACCCGACGGTTGAAGGTGGTGGACCGGGAGCGCGCCGTGCAGCCGTGGACCTCCGTCGACGAGCGGTGGCTGCTCTGCTACAACGGCGAGGTCTTCAACCATCACGAGCTGCGCGCGGAGCTGGTCCGGCTCGGGCACCGCTTCCGTAGCGCCAGCGACACGGAGGTCGTGCTCGCGGCCTTCCTGCAGTGGGGCGAGGGCGTGGTCACCCGGCTGCGCGGCGAGTACGCCTTCGCCGTCGTGGAACGCGCCACGGGCCGCGCCTACCTGGTCCGGGACCCGCTCGGCGTGAAGCCCCTGTACTGGGCCCGGACGCCCGGCTGCCTGCACGTCGCCAGCGAGGTGAAGGCGCTGGTCGGGCACGACGTCCCGATCGGCGAGGTGCCGCCCGGGCACCACGGCTGGGCCGAGCCCGACGGGCAGGTCCGGCTGCGCGCGTACGTCGACCTGCTCGCCCTCGGAGACGGGCTGTCGGTGGTGGACGACCCGGACGAGGCCGCCCTGCTCGTCCGTGCCGCCCTCACCGACAGCATCCGGACACGGGTGGACACCGACCTCACCGTCGGGGTGGTGCTCTCCGGCGGCCTGGACAGCTCGCTGGCCCTCCTGCACGTACGCGAGATGCACCCCGACTGCGTCGCGGTCACCGTCGGGGTGCCGGACAGCCCCGACGTGGCGTACGCGCGGCGGCTGGCGCGGGACCTGGGGGTGCCGCACGAGGTGGTCGAGCTGCGCCCGCGCGACATCCGGTTGGCCGACATCCGGGAGGCCATCCGGATCTCCGAGCTGACCGAGTACGGCGACATCATCAACGCGGTGGTCTCCGTGCCGCTCTTCCGCCGGCTGCGCGAGCTGGGCGTGAAGGTGGTGCTGACCGGGGACGGCTCGGACGAGCTGTTCGGCGGCTACCCGATGTACCACGAGGTCGGCCCCGAGGCGTCCCGCCGGCTCTTCCTGCACAAGATCCGCAACCTCTGCCGTACGGAGTTGCAGCGCGTCGACCGGGCCAGCATGGGGCACGGGGTGGAGGCCCGTGTGCCGTTCCTCGACCTGAGCGTGGTGGAGCTGGCGATGCGGCTGCCGATCGGGCTGAAGATGCGTGAGGGGCAGGAGAAGTGGATCGTCCGGCGGGCCTTCGCCGACCTGCTGCCCGACTACGTCCGGCGCCGGCCGAAGAACCCGATGTCGTACTCGTCCGGCCTGCACGAGCGGGCCCGGCTGTACAAGCCGCTCTTCGCCCGACTGCACCGGTCGTTCGGCTACCACCTGCTGGAACCGGTCCGCCGCGACTTCGACAGCGTGCTCACCCGCTGCGGCAACGACCTCGACCGGGCGCTCGCGGCCGGCCGGGCCCGGCCCGACTACACGGTGCTGGAGCACGCCCGGGACCTGGTGGGCGCGGCGAAGTGGAACGCCGCGCCGATGGTGCGCCGGCTGGTCGGCCCGCGCCGCACCCGCGGCGACGAGGCCCCGCTGCCGGGGTGAGGTGCCGCCCCCGGGTTGACTCTGACACGGTGTCAGCGTCGATCGTAGGGGGCCATGTTCACCATCGTGGACGAGGTCGAGCGGAGCACGGAGGTGCTGGCCCGCTGGATCGAGGAGCACGGCTACCGGGCGGACGGCTTCGTCCGCGAGGTCTACCTCGACTACTGCCCGGACACCCCGGAGAACGGCGTCACCGAGCTGCAACTGCCGGTCCGCCCGGCCTGAGCGTCCACCACGCCCCGGGGCCGGGTCGGCGCCGGTCGGCGTGTCCCTAGGCGAGCGTGACAGATCGGGCCGGGGGTAGTACCGGTGACATGACGCAACTGGACGTGATGGTGGTCGGGCAGGTGGCGCGGGACCTCGTGCTGCTGGTCGACGAGGTGCCGGAGGCCGGCGGCAGCGCCCCCGTGCGGCGCCGCCGCGAGCTGCTCGGCGGCAAGGGGGCCAACCAGGCCGTCGGGCTCGCCCAGCTCGGCGCGTCCGTCGGGCTGCTCGCCGTGGTCGGCGACGACGAGGTGGGGGAGCGGCTGCTGGCGCAGGCGCGGGCCGACGGCATCGACGTCGCGCGGGTGCTGCGCCGGCCGGGCACCCCCACCGGGCTCATCGTCGACGTGGTCGACGCCGAGGCCCACTGGCGCTACCTGGAGGACCTGCCCGAGGCCACCCTGCTCACCGCCGAGGACGTGGCCGGGGCGGCGGACGCGCTGCACGCCGCGCGGGCCGTCCTGGTGCAGTTGCAACAGCCGGCGCGGGCCGCCCTGGCCGCCGCCCGGACCGCCCGGGAGGCCGGCGGGCTGGTGGTGCTCGACGGCGCCCCGACCGACCCGGCCGACGCCGACGAGTTGCTCGCCCTCGCCGACGTGCTGCGGGCCGACGCGCAGGAGGTCGAGCTGATCACCGGCGACGCGCCGCGGGACGCCGAGGGCGGGCTCGCCGCCGGGCGCAAGCTGCTGCGGCGCGGCCCGTCCCTGCTGGCGGTCGAGGTGGCCGGGGAGGGCAACGCGTTCGTCTGGCCGGACGGCGAGCTGTTCCTGCCGCTGAGCCGGACACCCACCGTGGACAGCACCGGCGCCGGGGACGCGTTCGTCGCCGCGTTGACCGTCAGCCTGCTGCGCGGCGAGCCCCGCGACCGGGTCGCCCGCTGTGCCGTGGCGGCCGCCGGCGCCACCGTCGGCCACCCCGGCGGTCGCCCGGCGCTGACCGACGAGGCGATCCGGGAGCAGCTCGACCGGATCCCCGCCTGACCGTCCGGGTCGCCGGTCCCGCGCCGGGGCGACCGATCGGCCGGTGGACAACCCTCGATTCCTGCCCTAGCGTCCAGAGGATATGCGGAGGACTCTCCTGGGCGCCGGTGTCGCCCTGCTGCTCGCCGTGACCGCCTGTTCCAGTGCGGAGCCCGGTCCGCCGGCGCCGCCGGGAGCACCGACGCCCGCCGGCACGCCCAGCGCCTCCCGGCAGGAGCCGGGCGAGGTCGAGAAGACCCTGGCCAGCCTGCGGAAGGTCAACGACCTTCCGATGTACGAGATGACCTACGTCGGGGCGTACGACGCGACGGTCGGCACCGACGCGCGCCCGGCGAAGGCGTTCGGCTGCTCCCTCTTCGCCGCCACCGGCGACCCGGCCCGGCCGTTGTTCGCCCGCAACTTCGACTGGGACGCCAACCCGGCGCTGGTGCTGCGCACCGATCCTCCCGACGGGTACGCCTCGATCTCGGTGGTGGACATGTCCTACCTCGGGGTGGGCCCCGACCCGACCGGCGACCGGCGGCTGCTCAACGCGCCGCTGCTGCCGTTCGACGGGATGAACGAGCGGGGGCTGGCAATCGGGCTGGCCGCCGACGACGGTGCGAAGGCCGTCGCCGTCCCGGGCAGGGCCACCGTCGGGTCGGTCCGCATCCAGCGCCTGGTGCTCGACCAGGCGGCCACGGTGGACGAGGCGGTGGCCGTGTTCGAGCGGTACAACCTCGACTTCACCGACGGGCCACCCCTGCACTACCTGCTCGCCGACGCGACCGGGGCGTCGGCCGTGGTCGAGTTCGTCGACGGGAAGATGTCGGTCGAGAAGGGGCGGGGCGACTGGCGGGCGCTGACCAACGTGCCGGTCGTCGGGGTGGACGAGCAGCGTCGCCGGGCCGACCACCGCTACGGCGTGATCGCCGCGGCCCTCGACCGGACGGGCGGCACGGCGGACGCCCCGGCGGCGTTCGAGATCCTCAACGACGTACGCCAGTCGCACACCCGCTGGTCGGTGACGTACGGCCTGCGCAGCGGCGAGGTCCGGCTGACCACCGCGACCGGCGGCGGCGAGCGGCGCTACCAGCTTCCGGTGAGCTGACCCCCGGCTCCCGGCCCTGCCGGCGGCGGCCCAGGGGCCGGCGCTCCCGTCGGCGGCCTGGTTCTCGACCCGCCGGTGCTGCGGTCGCCACCGCCGAGACCCGGGACGCGGGCGGGCCCCCGGCCGCGGCGGACACGGTGGAACGCGGGCGGGCCCGGCCCCCGCGGTGGGGGCCGGGCCCGTCGGCGCGCTGTGCGACTACCAGCCGAGGTAGCTGGGCTGGGTCTGCACGTTCAGCTCGCGGTACCGGACGAGGTTCGCCGTCCAGGTCCGCCAGTCGGTCAGCTTCAGGACGTCGAAGCCCTTCTGCATGTCGTTGGAGTAGATGTAGCCGTTGTAGTAGTACGCGGACCAGGAACCGCCGCCGGTCAGCCGTTCGGCCGACAGCGGGCCCCGCTCCCAGAAGGCGATCTCCTGGGGGTTGGCGGAGTCGGTGAAGTCCCAGACCGAGATACCGCCCTGGTACCACGCCTGGACCATGATGTCGCGCCCGAGCACCGGGATCAGCGAGCCGTTGTGCGCCACGCAGTTCTCGGTGTCGGCGTTGGGCCGGGGGATCTTGTAGTAGCTGCGGAAGACCATCGTCCGGGCGTCGCCGCTACCGGTGATGTCGTAGATGGCGTCGGCGCCCCGGTTGGGACCGATGGCCTCGTTGCAGGTGGCCGCGCCGCCGCCGCCCAGCTCGTCGGTGAAGATCACCTTGGTGCCGGAGTTGTTGAACGTGGCCGAGTGCCAGAACGCGAAGTTGACCGTGTCGCGGACCTGGTTGATGACCCGCGGGGCCTCCCGGTTGGAGATGTCCATCAGGATGCCGTCACCCATGCAGGCGCCGGCGGCCAGGTTCTTCTCCGGGTACGCGGTGATGTCGTGGCAGCCGGTGGTCGCCGACCCGCCCGGGCGGCCCTCGTAGCCGCCGTCCGGGAAGAGGTTCGGCGTGGCCACGACCGCCGCGTCGGTGGGCTTCTTCAGCGGCACCTTGACGATGGAGATGGAGTCGTGCGGCGGCTGGCAGTCCGGGAACTCCGCCCGCGGGCTGTACGACGAGACGTACAGGTAGACCGTCTTGCGGTCCGTGCCCGGCACGAGGGTGTGCGTGTGCGAGCCGCAGGCCGTCTCCACCGCCTTGATGTAGCGCGGGTTGGCCTTGTCGCTGATGTCGAAGACCTTGATGCCCTCCCAGGACTCCTTGACCGTCGCCGACGATCCGGTGCTGTTGCAGGAGTCGTCGCTGCGGGACGAGTCGGTGGAGAGGAAGAGCAGGTCGCCGTGGACGGAGATGTCGTTCTGCGACCCGGGGCAGTAGACCTGCGACACGACCGTCGGCGCGGTCGGCCGGGAGATGTCGTAGACGACGAACCCGTTGTAGTTGCCGGCGAAGGCGTAGCGGCCCTGGAAGGCGAGGTCGCTGTTCGTGGCGTCCAGCGGGGCCTGCTTCGGCAGGTTGGCGACCTGCCGAAGGTTGGGGCTGCTGACGATCTCGTCGACGCCGGGGATGGTGTAGGTGGTGTCCACCGTGTCGGAGGGCGCCGAGGGTGCCGCGACCCCGGCATTCCCCGGTGGGGCGGTGGCGACGCTGGCGAGGAGGAGGCCGGCCGCGGCCAGGCTCACGGTGGTGAGCCGCCGGGCCCGCGGTGTGCGAAGTCTGATCATCGGCGAGGCCCTTCGCAAGGGGGTGACGATTGTCGACACCTTACCGTCCGATGAGGTGCGTCGATGTGACCTGGGTCACATGTTGGTGTCTCCGTCAATGGATACGATCGCCGTGACCTCTACCGGGGGAGTGGCCCATGATCAACCGACGCGCACGGATCCTGGCCGTCGTCACATCCGTGTTCGTGGTGTCGGTGGTGGCCGTCGTCCTGTCCCGGTCCGGCGACGACTCGACCGCGCCCCCCGCGCAGCCGGTTGCCGCCCCCGCCTCGGCGTCGGCGCCCGTCGATCCGGCCCGGCCCGCCGTGATCGTGCCGGGCCGACCGGGAGAGACCGCCGCGGTCCGCCCCGCCGAGGAAATGCGCGACGCCACCCCCACGTCCCGGCACAACTCCATGGACGTCTGGTTCGTCCGGATGATGATCCCGCACCACGCCCAGGCCCTGGAGATGGCCGCGCTGGCCCCGGACCGGGTCGCCGACCCGGACCTGCGCGCCCTCGCCGAGCGGATCCGGGCCAGCCAGGGCCCGGAGATCGGCATGATGCGGGGTTGGCTGCAGACCCGCGGGCTCTCCCCGGACGTGCCGGGGCACGACCACGGGACCATGCGGGGCATGCAGTCGCCCGAGGCGATGCGCCAGCTCGCGGCCGCCCGGGGCGCCGAGTTCGACCGGCTCTTCGTCCGGATGATGACCGAGCACCACCGGGGCGCGGTCCAGATGGCCACCGACCTGCTCAAGGTCGGCGCCGACCTCACCCTGTCGGAGTTCGCCAACTCCGTCGCCACCGAGCAGGCCGTCGAGATCGACCGGATGCGCGACGTGCTGGCCCCCTGACCCGGCTCCGGCGGTCCGGCCGGGCGCGCGGTGACCCGCGGGCGGCGGCGGCACGTACGCTGGGTGACCGTGAACCGCACGATCTTCGGCCGCCCGCTGCGCAGCGTCGCCTTCGACGTCTTCGTCGTCGGCCTGGTGGTGCTCTTCGGCCTCGCCGGCCTGGTGAACCAGCCCGGCGGGTGGAAGGCCGCCCTCGTCGGCGCCGCGATGGCGGTGGCGCTGCTGTTCCGCCGGTCCCACCCGTCGGCGGTCGCCGCCGTCGTGGCGGTGCTCGCGCTGGTCCAGGTGTTCGCCGGCTGGGGCCCACTGGCCTTCGACGTCGCGGTGCTGGTCGCCCTCTACAGCGTCGTGAAGTACGCCGACCGGCTCCGCGACGGCATCCTCGCCGGGATCACCGCCGCCGTCGGGGTGGTCCTCGCCGCCCTCCAGACCGAGAGCACCGTCGCCTGGTGGGCGACCGCGATCTATATCGGGCTGGTCACCGGGGCGGTCTGGCTGGTCGCGCTCAACGTGCGGACCCGCCGGCTCTACGTGCTCAGCCTGGAGGAGCGGGCCGCCACCCTGGAGCGGGAACGCGAGGCGGAGGCGCGCGCCGCCGTCGCCGGCGAGCGCACCCGCATCGCCCGTGAGCTGCACGACGTGGTGGCGCACAGCATGGCGGTCATGATCGTGCAGGCCGACGGGGCGCGGTTCATGCTCGACCGCGACCCGGAGACCGCCAGGAACGCGGTGAAGGTGGTCGCCGACACCGGCCGCCAGGCGCTGGAGGAGATGCGCCGGCTGGTCGGCGTACTGCGGGAGCCGAACCCGCCCGACGCGGCGGCCGGCCCCGGCCCGACGGACGAGCCCGACGGCGCGGGGGTGGCCGCCGACCCGGAGCACCGCCGGCTGGCGCTGACCGAGCTGCCGGCCCTGCTCGACCGGTTCCGCGCCGCCGGCCTGCGGGTGCGCCACACGGTCACCGGGGAGCCCGCGCCGCTGCCGGCCGGCCTCGAGCTGACCCTCTACCGGGTCGTGCAGGAGGGGCTGACCAACGCGCTCAAGCACGCGGGGGTCGGCGCCGCCGTCGAGGTCACCCTCGACCATGCCCGCGACGCCGTGGTGGTCCGGGTGCTCGACGACGGGCGTGGCCGCCCGCCGGTCAGCCCGGCCCCGTCCGGCGGGCACGGCCTGGTCGGCATGCGCGAGCGGGTGAGCGTGTACGACGGCAGCCTCACCGCCGGCCCGCGACTGGCCGGGGGCTGGCAGGTCGAGGCGCGGCTGCCGCTACCGTCGACGCCCGGGACGACGGAGGTGATGGCGGCATGACGGTCCGCGTGGTGATCGTGGACGACCAGGCGCTGGTCCGCGCCGGCTTCCGGATGGTGCTGGACTCCCAGCCCGACCTGGAGGTCGTCGGCGAGGCGATCGACGGCGCCGACGCGCTGCGGGTGCTGGCCCGGGTCGAGGCCGACGTGGTGGTGATGGACGTCCGGATGCCGACCATGGACGGGGTGGAGGCGACGCGCCGGATCTGCGGGGACCGCCCCGCCGGGTCGCCCCGCGTGCTCGTGCTCACCACCTTCGACACCGAGGAGGACGCCTTCGCCGCGCTCCAGGCCGGCGCCAGCGGCTTCCTGCTCAAGAACGTCCCGCCGGAGGAGCTGCTCGCCGCGATCCGGGTGGTCGCCCAGGGCGACTCCGTGGTCGCCCCGTCCATCACCCGCCGGCTGCTCGACCGCTTCGCCGGCAGGCTCGGCCCGGGCCCCGCCGAGGACCCGCGCCTCGCCCAGCTCACCGAGCGGGAACGGGAGATCCTCCTGCTGGTGGCGCAGGGGCTCTCCAACGCCGAGATCGCCGCCCGGGTGCACGTCGCCGAGGCGACCGTGAAGACGCACGTCGGGCGGATCCTGGCCAAGCTCCAGCTCCGCGACCGGGTGCAGGCGGTGGTGCTGGCGTACGAGAGCGGCCTGGTCACCCCGGGCGGCTGAGCCGGCGTACGACTCAGGTCGTACGGGTCCGCCCCGTCAGGGCCGCCTGCGGTCGCAGCGGGGTCGAGCGCGTGGGTGGACGCCCTCGGGCCGCCGCGCCCATAGCGTCGGAGACGTCCCAGTCACGATCTCCACGGGGAGCTCCACGTGTCCGTCGCACCTCCCGCGCACGCCACCGCCGGCGTCGCGGTCTCCGCCCGCGGCCTGTCCAAGCGGTACGGCGCCGGCCAGGCCGCCGTCGTCGCCCTCGACGGCGTCGACGTCGACTTCGCCGCCGGTCGGTTCACCGCCATCATGGGCCCGTCCGGCTCCGGCAAGTCCACCCTGATGCACTGCCTCGCCGGCCTGGACCGTCCCACCGCGGGCAGCGTACGCATCGGCGACGCCGACCTCTCCCGGCTCGACGACAAGCGGCTCACCCTGCTGCGCCGAGACCGGGTCGGCTTCGTGTTCCAGAAGTTCAACCTGCTGCCGGCGCTGACCGCCGAGGAGAACATCGTGCTGCCGTTGGCGATCGCCGGCCGCCGGCCGGAGCGGGCCTGGCTGCGCCAGGTCGTCGCCGCGGTGGGGCTCGCCGACCGGCTCGGCCACCGGCCCGCCGAGCTCTCCGGCGGGCAGCAACAGCGGGTGGCGGTCGCCCGCGCGCTGATCACCAAGCCGTGGGTGATCTTCGCCGACGAGCCGACCGGCAACCTGGACTCGCGTTCCGGCGCGGAGGTGCTGCGCCTGCTCCGCGAGGCCGTCGACACCCTCGGCCAGACCGTGATCATGGTCACCCACGACCCGACGGCCGCCGCGCACGCCGACCGGGTGCTCTTCCTGGCTGACGGCCGGCCGGTGCGGGACCTCACCGCGCCGACCGCCGAACGGGTGCTCGACACCCTCGCCGGCCTCGACTCGGCGCGCGTGCCGGCCGCCGGCCGCGAGGCGGTGACCCGGTGATCCGGCTGACCCTGCGCCAGCTCCGCGCCGAGGCGCTGCGCCTGCTGCTCTCCTCGCTGGCCATCGTGCTCGGCGTCGCCTTCATCGCCGGCACGCTGATCTTCGTCGACGGAATGCGCGCGGGAGCGTACGAACGGGCCGGGACGTTCGACCGGCACACCGACCTCGCCGTGTACTCCGCCACCAAGGACCCGCTGCCGACCGCGCTGGTCGACCGGGTGCGCGCGCTCGACGGGGTCGCCGCCGCCGAGGGGGAACTGCTCGGCTCCGGCGGGGGGGGGGGGGGGGGCCACGGCCCCGGCCGCGGGGACGCGGGCCTGCCCGGGGGCCCCGTCGACCCCGCGCCGCGGGCGCGCCCGGC
>NZ_JBFAVI010000116.1:0-4192 GCF_040679695.1 Micromonospora sp. NPDC052213 | reverse complement strand
TGGGGCGGCGTGTGTGTCCTGCTCGGGTCGGGGGGGGGGGTGGGCGCGAAGGACCGCCCCGTGCTCGGTTACGCCGTCCTCGCGGCGATCCCCGTCGACCCGGCGCTGCGCTCGTACGACGTGGTGGCCGGCCGGCTGCCCGACCGCCCCGGCGAGGTGGTGCTGGACGCGCCCACCGTGGCCGAGGAGGGCTTCACCCTCGGCGGGCCCGTACGCGTCGGCGGCAGCGGGGGAGCGGCCCGCCCGTACACCCTGGTCGGCACGGTCGACGTGGCCGGCACCCCGCGCGACGTCGGCGGCCCGTTTATCGGCCTGGTCGGTGCGGACGCCATGGCCGTGACCGGGCAGCGGGGCTACGACCGGATCATGGTGGCCACCGGCCCGGGCGTGACCGACGCGGCGCTGGCCGACCGGGCCGCCGAGGCGGTCGGAGCCGGCGCGACCGTCAAGACGCGCCAGCGCATCCTCGACGACGCGGTCGAGGACGCGGTCCGCGACCTGCAGCAGTTCAACATGGTGCTGCTGACCTTCGCCGGGGTCGCGGTGGTGGTCGCCGGGTTCGTCATCGCCAACACCTTCGCCATCGTGCTCGCCCAGCGGACCCGGCGCACGGCGCTGCTGCGGCTCGTCGGCGCGACCCGGGGGCAGATGTTCCGGGCGGCGCTGCTGGAGTCCGCCGTGATCGGCGCCGTCGCCTCCGCGGTCGGCGTGCTGCTGGGCGTCGCCCTGGCCGGCGGCATGAACCAGCTCATGACGCGGCTGGACGTGCCGGTCTCCGGCGGGCTCACCCTCACGGCCCCGACCGTGCTGCTCAGCCTGCTGCTGGGCACCGCGATCACGGTCGGCGCCGCCCTGCTGCCCGCGTGGCGGGGCACCCGGGTGCCGCCGGTCGCCGCGCTCACCGACGCGGCGGTCCAGCCCGCCCGCGGCGCCGGCCGGCTCCGGCTCGCCGCCGGTGCGCTGGTCTTCGCCGCCGGCATCGCCGCGCTGGTGGCCGCCGCGTCCGCCGTCCAGGTGGTGCTGGTGGCGCTCGGCGGGGTGCTGACCTTCTTCGGCATCGTGCTGTTCGGGCCGGTGCTCGTCCCGGCGCTGGTGCGGGTGCTGGGCTGGCCCGCCCGGAAGCTGTTCGGCGCCACCGCCGGCCTGGCCGTGGCCAACGCGGTGCGCAACCCGCGCCGCATCGCGGCGACCGCGACCGCCCTGGTCATCGGCATCGGGCTGGTGTCGGCCTTCGTGGTGGGCGCGCGCAGCACCAAGGACGGCATCGAGCGCAGCGTGGACGCCGAGATCGGGGTCGACTGGCTGGTCACCGGGATCGGCGGCGACCTGCCCGCGCCGCTCGTCGGCGAGCTGCGCGCCCGGCCCGAGCTGGCGGTGGTGCACGAGCAGCGCAGCGCCGTCACCGCCGACGTCGAGGTCCGGGCCGCCCACCCCGCGCTGGTCGGCCGGACGCTGACCGGGGTCGTGGCGGGCGACGTCGACCGGCTCGCACCCGGGTCGGTGCTGGTGCACCGGGAGTTGGCGGAGGCGCGGGGCTGGACGACCGACTCCACCGTCACCGTGCGGGGCCGGTCCTTCCGGGTGGCCGCGGTCGTCACCGACGACGGGCCGGTCCTGGCCGGTAGCTCCGTCCCGGCCGGTCACGTGATCGACGTGGTGGACGCCGACTTCACCGCGCTCTTCCCCACCGAGCGGGGTTACCTGGCCGAGATCGACCCCGCCGACGGCGTCAGCGCCGACCAGGCCCGGGCCGCCATCGAGGCGGTGGTCGCCCGCTACCCGACGGCCAACCTGATGGACCAGGGGGCGTACAAGAAGATGCTCACCAGCACGGTCGACATGCTGCTCGCGTTCGTCACCGCGCTGCTCGGCCTGGCGGTGGTGATCGCGCTGGTCGGGGTGGCGAACACGCTGAGCCTGTCGGTCGTGGAGCGGACCCGGGAGAACGCCGTGCTGCGGGCGGTGGGCCTGACCCGGGGCCGGATGCGGGCCGTGCTGGCCGTCGAGGCGGCGCTGATGGCGCTGGTCGGCGCGTTGCTCGGGGTCGGCCTCGGCACCGGCGTCAGCGCGGCCGCGATGGCCCTGCTGGCCCGGATCAGCGGGGACTTCGCCGTGGTGCTGCCGCTGGGGCAGCTCGGGCTGATCCTCGGGGTCGCCGTGGTGGCCGCCCTGGCCGCCTCGGTGCTGCCGGCCCGCCGGGCCCTGGCCCGGCCGGTGGTCGAGGCGCTCGGCGACCAGTGACATCCGCCGGCCGGTCCCGTCGCCCACCGGGTGGCGGGACCGGCCAGCGGTGCCGGGTCTAGAGGTGCTCCACCACCGGCCCGGAGCACCGGTTGCGGGAGTCGAAGACGTACCGGGCGTGCCGGACGACCAGGTCGTAGTCGAAGACGTCGTGGTCCGTGACCACCACCACCGCGTCCGCCGCCCGGATCTCCCGCTCGGTCAGCTCCACCACGAGGACCCCGCCGGGGATCTGGTGTGGCTCGGCGTACGGCTCCACCGCCCGCACGTCCGCGCCGAGCGCCTGCAGACGGCGGGCCACGTCGACCGCGGGGGAGTCGCGCATGTCGCCGGTGTTCTTCTTGTACGCCAGCCCGAGCAGCAGCAGCCGGGCCCCGCTGATCGTGCGGCCGGTCCGGTTCAGCCCGCCCATGATCCGCTGCGCCACGTGCTCGGGCATCTCGTGGTTGACGTCGTTGGCCAGCTCGATGAACCGGAACTGCCGCCCGAGGCGCCGCTTGACCTGCCAGGACAGGTAGCACGGGTCGATCGGCAGGCAGTGCCCGCCGACGCCGGGACCGGGCCGGAACGGCATGAACCCGAACGGCTTCGTCTCGGCCGCCTCGATCGCCTGCCAGACATCGATGTCCAGGTGGTGGGAGAGCATGGTCAGCTCGTTGATCAGGGCGATGTTGACCTGGCGGAAGGTGTTCTCGATCAGCTTGGTCAGCTCGGCCACCTGGGTGGAGCCCACCGGCACGGTCCGCTCCACGATCCGCCGGTAGAACCCGTCCACCCGGGCGAGGGAGTCCGCGTCCACCCCGGAGACGACCTTCGGGGTGTTCTCCAGCCGCCACGTCTGGTTGCCCGGGTCGATCCGCTCGGGGCTGTAGCCGAGGTGGAAGTCGCCCGGACTGCGCAGCCCGCTGGCCGACTCCAGCAGCGGGCGAAGAAGTTCCTCCGTGGTGCCGGGGTAGGTGGTCGACTCGAGCACCACCGCGCAGCCCGGCCGGACGTACGGGCCGATGCCGATGCCGGCCTGCTCGACGAAGCTGAGGTCGGGCGTGCCGTCGCGCAGCGGCGTGGGCACCGTGATCACGCAGATGTCGAAGCCCTCGGCGTCGGCGTACTCGGTGCTCGGGTGGTACCGGCCGCTGGCCAGCGCCCGGCCCAGCCGGTCGGCGGGGATGTCCTCGACGAACGACTCGCCCGACGCGAGCCGCTTGACCCGGTCGGAGTCGACGTCCAGGCCGACCACGTCCAGGCCCGCCTCGACCGCCCGCATGGCCAGTGGCAGGCCGACGTACCCCTGGCCGATGACGACCAACTTCTCAACGCTCACCCGGACTCCCGAGGCAGACGGAAACAACCTGCTTGGGAGCCTAGAGGGATCTCTGTGCCTGTAAGTCCGTTTTGGGATTACCGGTGCTGCCGGGGTCCGCGCAGTGTCGGCAGTGCGTCACCGTACGCGCCCGAACGGGCCGGACCGCCCGCCGGGGGTGCGGCGGCACGGTGCCGAGATCAGGCCGAACGGTCCGTCGCCGCGCCGCCGCCCCCGCCCCCCGGCGGGTTGTTCGTGTCGCCCCCCGGCGTGCTCGGCCCGCCGCTCGCCGGGGGAGTGGGCCCCGTCGACGCGCCCGGCGAAGAGCCGTCGCTGGGCGTCGGATCCGTGCTGCCCGTCGGCCCCGGGGACTCCGGGTCGGCCGTCTGGCTCGGCGGGGGCGACTGCGGCGGCACGGTGGCCGACGGCGACGGACTGGAGGTGGACCCGGCGGGCCGGAACGGCCGACCCCGGTCCGGGTTCCGCTCCTGCTCGGTCGGCGCCTCCGCGCTCGGCACGGCGGCCGGCGCCGTCGTCTTCGGCACGTTCACCGCGGGCGCGTCGGTGTCGCCCGTCGCGCCGAGCGCCGCGCCGAGGCCCGCCAACGCCACCAGCACCGCCGCGGCCGCGCCCACCAGGGGGCCGCGGCGC
>NZ_JBFAVI010000115.1:0-22211 GCF_040679695.1 Micromonospora sp. NPDC052213 | reverse complement strand
GCGGTGGGGCCCTCCCCTGCCCCCCGGGCGACACGGAAGGGCCCCTCCGCACACCCCGGGCCCAGGAGGAAGCCTTCTTGTCGGCCGCTCGGCTTGTTACCGTGCCGATCATGCGTGCCGCCTTCGCCTCCCGTCTCGACGACGCCAACCCGCTCGCCGCGCTCACCGTCGGCGAGCAGCCCGAGCCCACCCACCCGGCCGACGACTGGGTGACCGTGCAGGTGCGGGCCAGCTCCCTCAACCACCACGACCTCTGGTCGCTGCGCGGCGTGGGGCTGCGCGCGGAGCAACTGCCGATGATCCTCGGCTGCGACGCCGTCGGCGTGGACCCGGACGGCAACGAGGTCGTCGTCTACCCGGTGGTCGCCACCCCGGGCGACCCGCGCGGCGTCTCCATCCTCTCCGAGCACTTCCCCGGCACGCTGGCCGAGCGGGTCGCCGTGCCCCGGTCCAACCTGGTGCCGCTGCCGGCGGGCCTGGCGGCGACGGACGCGGCCTGCCTGCCGACCGCCTGGCTGACCGCGTGGCGGATGCTGACCACCGTGGGCCGGGTCGACGACGCCGGCGCCGTGCTGGTGCAGGGCGCCGGGGGCGGCGTGGCGACCGCGGCCGTCGCGCTCGCCGCGGCGATGGGCAAGCGGGTGTACGCGACCAGCCGCGACGCCGCCAAGCGGGAGCGGATCGCCGAGCTGGGCGCCACCGCCGTCGAGCCCGGCGCCCGGCTGCCGGAGCGGGTCGACGTGGTGATCGAGACGGTCGGGGCGGCCACCTTCGACCACTCGCTGAAGTCCGCCGCGCCGATGGCCCGGATCGTGGTCTCCGGCGCGACCGCCGGGCACGAGCCGAAGGTCAACCTGCGCCGGGTCTTCGCCATGCAGCTGGAGATCCTGGGCACCTCGATGGGCACCCCCGACGAGCTGTCCGCCCTGCTCGCGTTCTGCGCCGAGCGGGGAGTGCGCCCGGTGGTGGACACGGTCGTCCCGTTCAGCCGGGTCGCCGACGCCTTCGCCCGCCTGCACTCCGGCGACGTCTTCGGCAAGGTCGTCGTCGACCACACCGCCTGACGGCCCCCGGCGGCCGCGCCCGCTCGCCATCCGGCGGGGCGCGGCCGCTCAGAGGCGGTTGTCGAGGGTGGCGATGTCGTGGCGGGCGGCGTCGGTGGGGATGCGGCGCTTGGCGGCCTCGTCGCCGTAGAGGGACCAGCGCAGGAACTCGACCGTGGTGTCCGAGACCACCCGCAGGGCGTCGCCGTCGCTGAGCAGGGCCCGGCCGTGGTCGCCCTTCGGCAGGCTCAGCATGGCCTTCGGCCAGGGCACCTTGTCGTAGGCGGCCTTGCCGGCGGCGTACTCGACCACCTCGTCGGCCTCGCCGTGCACGAAGAGCTGCGGCGCGGCGGCGCCCGCGAAGGCGGTGCCGACACCGAGCGCGGTGCCGGCGAAGACCACGCCGGCGTCCAGCCGCTCGTCGCGACCGGCGGTGAAGAGGCCGATCGTGGTCACCCCGCCGGCCGAGTGCCCGGCCGCGGCCACCCGGTCGGTGGCCAGCCGGCCGCGCAGCGGGTCGCCGCTGCGGCCGTCGAGGGCGAGCACCTGGGTGAGCGCGTACGACACGTCGGCGGGCTGGTTGAGCACGTCGAGCACGTTGCCGTCGCCGCCCCGCGCGGTGTGCGGAAAGGTCGGGGCGGCCACCACGAACCCGGCCGCCGCCCAGCGGGTCAGCAGCGTCTCGTAGTCGGCCGGCCGTCCGTTCAGGCCGTGGCTGAACATGACGACGGGAAACCTCCCCCGGGCGGCCGCCGCCGAGCGCTCCGGCTCCCCGCCGGCCTTTCCGGCCGCGGGGTACCAGACGGTCACCGGCAGCGGCCGGTCCCCGTCGCGGTTCAGCTCGAGCTGTCGTACGCCGACGGCGAACGCCTTCTCGGGGGCGGTGCCGGCGGGCACCAGCGGCGCCGGGGTGCTCGCCTTCGGCGATTCGACGGGAGCGGCCGGGCGGGCGACCGGACCGGCGTCGGCGGAGCAGCCGACCAGACCTGCGGCGAGCAGTGCCGTGGCGAGCAGGGCGGGGGTGGCGCGACGCGACATGGCTCCGATTGTGCCTCGCCGCGCCACCCGCCCCGCCCGGGATCGACGCAGCGCACCGGCCGCGTGACCGGCTCGTGCCGGCTCGTCCCACTCGGGTGCCGGACGCGCGACCGAACCGGGTGGAGCGGCACGTCGTCGTGGCACCGAACGACCCGGACCGCGCCGCGGCGCCGCCGCCGGTTGCTCGGCCGCCGGGGCGTGTCCGCTCGCCCGGTTCGCCGGTCGCCCGGGCGTCAACCGGTCATGGGCGGGGCGTCGGCGACGGCGGCGCGGAGGCGCGCCAGATCGGCGGCGTCCTTGGGCCGGCGGGGGCGTCCCGGCATCCAGACGGGAAACATCTCCTTGAACTCGATCTGGGCGGCCACCGAGATCACCGGGACGGCCAGCGGGCCGATCCGGCCGGGCGGACCGGTCAGCATGCCGTCGGGCAGCGGGGTGCCCGCCCACGGGCCGGCGCCCACCACCACCCGGCCGGCCGCGTCCCGCGCCAGGTACGCGACGCTCACCTCGACGTCGTCGCGGATCAGGTCGAGCTGCAGGTGGACCGGCATCCTCGGGTCTGGCCGCCAGCCGTGCGGCCGCAGCAGGCCGGCCAGCCGCTCCGCGTCGGCACGCCAGCAGTACCAGTCGACGTCGACGTGCGGCCGGGTCACCTCGCCCAGGTGGAAGTCCATCGCCCAGCCGCCCCGCAGCCACACCTCGACGCCGGCCGCCGACGCCAGCCCGGCCAGCTCGGCGATGCCGTCGAGTTGTCGCCCCGTCAGACCGTCCACGGCGGCACCGTAGCCCGGCGGCCCTCGCCGCACCAGAGCGTCACCCGTACCGGGGGCGTCCAGGGCGGCCGGTGCGGCGGTCAGCGGGCGGAGCGGGTCTCGAACGCCGTCACGCCCGGAAGGCGGGCGCCGCCGGGCAGGCGCCGGCCGGCGTCCGGGTCGCCGTAGAGGGTCCAGCGGAGGAAGTCCGTGGTGGTGGCGATGACCTGGTCGAAGCCGGGCCGCCCCGGGGTCAGGTACTCGCCGTGACCCTGGCCGAGCAGGCTCAGGAAGGCGGCCGGGCCGGTCGTGCGGTCGTACGCGGCCCGGCCGACCGACGCCGGCACGATCGGGTCGGCCGTGCCGTGCACGAACAGCAGCGGCGCCGCCGGGCCGGCGAAACTGCCCGCCATGCCGCCGCCGGCGATCACGATGCCGGCCCGCAGCCGCCCCGACCGTCCGGAGGTGAACATCCCCGCCGTGGTGAAGCCGCCCGCCGAGTGGCCGGCGGCGGCGAACCGGGTGACGTCGAGGTGCCCGGCGAGCGGGTCACCGCGCCGGGTGTCGAGCCGCACCAGGTGCCGGACGAGCCGCCAGCCGTCGGCCGGCTGGTGGCGTACGTCGGCGCGGCTGAACCGGGGCGTCCCGCGCCGGGTGTGCGGGTAGGCCGGGGCGGCCACCACGAAGCCGGCGGCGGCCCAGCGCGTGGTCAGCCCGGCGTGCAGCTCGGGGAGGCTGTGCAGCCCGTGGCTGTAGACCACCACCGGGAACCGGCCCGCCGCCACCGCGTCCCCGTCCGCCGGGTACCAGACGGTCACCGGGAGCGGCCGAGCCGAGGTGGGGTCGACGGTGAACGTCCGCACCCCGACGGCGTACGTCGTCTCGGGGGCCGGACGGGCCGGCGGCGCGCTGCTCCCGGGCGCGGCGGTGGCCGGCGCGCAGCCCGCCAGCAGCGCCGTCATCAGCACGGCGACCAGCCGCCTCACCCCCACCGTTCCACGGTAGGTGCCGGGTCGTCCGGACCGTCCCCACCGTCCGGCCGGACACTCCCGTCGGCCGGGCGGATCCCGTCCACCGGCCGGCCCGACCTGGGTCGGGCGGCGCGTGGCGGACTACGGGGTGGTAGCGACTTGGCTAGGGTCACCGGCATGCCTGAGAACCACACCGACCCGAGCGGCAACACCGCGGCGTTCCGCGCCTTCGCCAACACCGCCGAGCCGGAGGCGCCGGCCGGCGCCTCCCGCACGCCGCTGCTCGTGGGCGTGGCGGTGGCCGCCGTCGTGCTGGTCGCCCTCGTCGCCTGGCTCGCCCTGAGCTGACGCCCGGGTCAGCCGGCGGCGCCGACCGCGGCCCGCGTCTGGAGGGCGATCTCGCGCTCCTCGTCGGTGCCGAGGACGCAGACCGTCACCTCGGCACCCTCGGGGGAGATGACCCGGTCGCCGCTGCCGGCGTTGCGCTCCGGGTCCACCGCGATGCCGAGCCGGTCCAGGCCGGCCAGCGCGGCGGCGCGCACCGGCGCGGCGTGCTCGCCGACCCCGGCGGTGAAGGCGATCGCGTCCACCCGCCCGAGCAGCGCGTAGTACGCCCCGACGTAGCCGGTGATCCGCCGGCAGTAGACGTCGAAGGCGAGCGTGGCCGCCGGATCGCCGTCCGCCCGGCGCCCGAGGACCTCGCGCATGTCGTTGGCGCCGGTCAGCCCGAGCAGGCCGCTGCGGTGGTTGAGCAGGTCGTCGATCTCGTCGACGGAGAGCCCGCCCTCCCGGCGCAGGTGGAAGATGACGGTCGGGTCGAGGTCGCCGCTGCGGGTGCCCATCACCAGGCCCTCCAGCGGGGACATCCCCATCGAGGTGGCCACGCTCCGGCCGCCGGCGACCGCGCAGGCGCTGGCCCCGTTGCCCAGGTGCAGGGTGATCGTGTTCACCTCCGCGTACGGGCGGTCCAGCAGCTCGGCGGCGCGCCGGGACACGTACGCGTGCGAGGTGCCGTGGAACCCGTACCGCCGGATGCCGTACCGCTCGGCGGTGGCCCGCTCGACCGCGTAGGTCGCGGCGGCCTCGGGCAGCGTGGTGTGGAACGCGGTGTCGAAGACGGCGACCTGCGGCACGTCCGGCAGCGCGGCCAGGGCGACCTCGATGCCGGTCAGGTTGGCGGGGTTGTGCAGCGGCGCGAGCGGGATCAGGTCGCGGATCGCGGCGAGCACCGCGTCGTCGAGCAGGACGGGCTCGCCGAACCGCTTGCCGCCGTGGACCACCCGGTGCCCGACGGCGGCCAGCCCGGCCAG
The DNA here is from genome assembly GCF_040679695.1 of Micromonospora sp. NPDC052213. Classification (NCBI taxonomy): domain Bacteria; kingdom Bacillati; phylum Actinomycetota; class Actinomycetes; order Micromonosporales; family Micromonosporaceae; genus Micromonospora; species Micromonospora sp. NPDC052213. The sequence continues at coordinate 17,097 of NZ_JBFAVI010000115.1, read as the reverse complement.
GTCGAGCCCGGCGAGGATCTCCCGGACGGCGGTCTCGTGGTCGGCCGGGCCGCCGCCCGGCTCGCCGACCCGCTCCACGGTGCCCCTGTCGAGCACCCGGTCGCCGTCGAAGAGCCGGTACTTCACCGACGACGATCCGCAGTTGAGCACGAGCACCCGGCTCACGGGCGCCTCCTTCCGGCGGCGGCCGGGCCGACCCGGGCGCTCATGACGACACTCCGCTTCGCTGCGTGCCGCCATGAGGCACCGCCGCACTGAGCCTGCTGATTCGCTCGCTCCGCTCGCTCATGACGACACTCCGCTTCGCTGCGTGCCGCCATGAGGCACCGCCGCACCGAGCCTGCTGATTCGCTCGCTCATGACGACTCCTCGGCCGCCGCCTGGATGGCGGTGATCGCCACGGTGTTCACGATGTCCGGCACGGTGGCTCCCCGGGACAGGTCGTTCACCGGCCGGCGCAGGCCCTGCATCACCGGCCCGACGGCCACCGCCCCGGCGGAACGCTGCACCGCCTTGTACGTGTTGTTGCCCGTGTTCAGGTCGGGGAAGACGAAGACCGTGGCCCGGCCGGCGACCGTGCTGCCGGGCAGCTTCGTCGCCGCGACCGCCGGGTCGATCGCCGCGTCGTACTGGATCGGCCCCTCGACCAGCAGGTCGGGGCGGCGCTCCCGGACCAGTTCCGTGGCCGCCACGACCTTCTCCACGTCGGCGCCCGCCCCGGAGCTGCCGGTGGAGTAGGAGAGCATGGCGACCCGCGGCTCGATGCCGAACCGGGCGGCGGTGTCCGCCGAGGAGATGGCGATGTCGGCGAGCTGGGCGGCGTCCGGGTCGGGGTTGACCGCGCAGTCGCCGTAGACCAGCACCCGGTCGGCCAGCAGCATGAAGAAGACGCTGGAGGCGACCGAGACCCCCGGCACCGTACGGATGATCTCGAAGGCCGGCCGGATCGTGGCGGCGGTGGTGTGGGTCGCCCCGGAGACCATCCCGTCGGCGTGCCCGGTCTGCACCATCAGGGTGCCGAAGTAGTTCGGCTGGGCGACGATGTCGTGCGCCAGTTCGGCGGTGACCCCCCGGTGGGCGCGCAGCTTCGCGTACTCAACGGCGAACTCGTCGCGCCACTCGCTGGTGACCGGGTCGACCACCCGCGCGCCGGTGATGTCGATGCCCAGCTCGCGGGTCCGCCGTACGACGTCGTCGGGGCGCCCGAGCAGGGTGATGTCGGCGACGCCCCGGCGCAGCAGGATCTCCGTCGCCCGCAGGATCCGCTCCTCCGCCCCCTCGGGCAGCACGAGGTGCCGGCGCCGCGCCCGCGCCCGGTCGATCAGGTCGTTCTCGAACATCAGCGGGGTGACCCGCCCGGAGCGGCTGACCCGCAGCCGGCGGGCCAGGTCGTCGGTGTCGACGCAGCGCTCGAACGCGCCGAGCGCGGCCTCCACCTTGCGCGGGTTGGCCGCGCTGGGGCGGCCCTCGATCCGGCTGGACGCGGCCACCGTGTCGTAGCTGTCGCTGGGCACGGAGAGCACCGCGAGGCCGGTGCTCAGCCCCTCCACCAGCCGCATCGCGCGCGGGTCCGGCTGCTCGCCGAGGGTGAGCACCACCCCGGCGATCGAGACCTGCCCGGCCACGTGCGCCGCGCTCGCCGCCACCAGCAGGTCCGCCCGGTCCCCGGGGGTGATCACCAGGGCGCCCTCGGTCAGGTGGTCCAGCAGCGTCGGCACGTGCGCCGCGCCGACCACGTAGTCGAGCACGTCGCGGCCGAGCGCGTCGTCGTCCCCGGCCAGCAGCGTGGCGCCGAGCGCCGTCGCCACCTCGGCCACCGTCGGCGCCGACACGGTCGGCACCTCCGGGATGGCGTACGCGGGGACCGGCAGGTCCGGCAGGGCCATCGGGCCGGGCACCCGGTTGGCGACGACCGCCAGCACCGTCGCCCCGAGGTCCTCCAGATCGTGGTACGCCCCGCGCGCCGCCGCCGCGATCGCCGCCGGCTCCTGCCCGAAGCCGTCGACCACGGGCACCACCACGCTGCCGAACTCGGTGGCCAGCCGGGCGTTGAAGGCCAACTCGCGGGGCCCGGCGCCGTCGCCGCCGTCGGCGAAGTCGCTGCCCACCACGACCACCGCCGGGCAGCGCCGCTCGACCTCCCGGTAGCGCGTGACGATGTCGGCGATCAGTTCCTCCCGCCGCCCGTCGGCGACCAGCGCGGTGGCCTCGGCGTACGTGGTGCCGCTCAGGTCGGCCAGCGGCAACCCGATCCGGTACCGGTCGCTGAGCAGGGCGAGGATCGGGTCGGGGCCGTGCCCGCCGACCAGCGGCCGGAACGCGCCGATCCGCTCGACCTGCCGGGACAACAGCTCCGCCAGCCCGAGCGCGACGGTCGACTTGCCCCCGCCGGATCCCACGCTGGTCAGGTACACACTCCGGGCCACGCACCCCACCCTAGAAGATCGTGTAGCCGTCCGCCCGGGACCTTGGACCCACCCGCCCGGGCCGTTGATCATGAAGTTGTTGTCGCCCGCCTCGGCGTGTCGCGGCAACAACCTCACGATCAACGCGAGGTGGACGGTCGGGTTACTCGTCGTCTTCGTCGTCGAGGCGCGCCAGCCAGGTGGCGAAGCGCTCGATCGGCGTCTCGAACTCGGGGTTCAGGTCGACGAAGTCGCGGAGGCGCTCGCCGAGCCACTCGACGCTGACGGACTCCTCGCCCCGCCGCTGCACCAGTTCCTCGATCCCACGGTCCGTGAAGTACATGCTGTCCGTTCCTCGCTCGTCGGTCTGCTGTGGATGGGCGTTCGGGTCGTCCCGGGACGGACGCCGACGGGGCAGGGACCGTCAGCGCGACGGTCCCTGCCCCGGTTGTCGGTGCGGTGCTCAGGTCACGGGCGGGGGAGAGCCGCCTCGATCAGCGCGGTCTGCTCGACGTCGTGCATCTTCGCCGAGCCGACGGCCGGGGCGGCCGCGGCCGGGCGGGAGATGCGGCGCAGCCGGACGTCGGCCAGGTGCTCCAGCAGGTTGAGCGCGACGAACGACCAGGCGCCCTGGTTGGCCGGCTCCTCCTGCACCCAGGCGTAGTCCTCGGCGTTCGGGTACGCCGCCAGCGCGGCCCGGATCTCCTCCACCGGCATCGGGTAGAGCTGCTCCAGCCGGATGATCGCGGTGTCGGTGATGCCGCGCTCCTGCCGGGCCTGGAACAGGTCGTAGTAGACCTTGCCCGAGCAGAGCAGCACCCGCTTCACCGCCTCCGGCGCCGGGGCGCCCGGGTCGCGCAGCACCGGCTGGAAGGTGCCGGTGGTGAACTCCTCGACGGAGGAGACGCAGAGCTTGTGCCGCAGCAGCGACTTCGGCGTGAACACCACCAGCGGCTTGCGCTTCGGCGAGAGCGCCTGGCGCCGCAGCAGGTGGAAGTAGTTCGCCGGGGTGGTCGGGATGGCCACCCGCATGTTGTCCTCGGCGCACATCTGCAGGAACCGCTCCGGGCGGCCGGAGGTGTGGTCCGGGCCCTGGCCCTCGTGGCCGTGCGGCAGCAGCAGGGTGACCGCGGAGCGCTGGCCCCACTTCACCTCGCCGGAGGAGACGAACTCGTCGATCACCGACTGGGCGCCGTTGACGAAGTCGCCGAACTGCGCCTCCCAGCAGACCAGCGCGTTGATGTTCTCCACCGAGTAGCCGTACTCGAAGCCCATCGCCGCGTACTCGCTGAGCAGGGAGTCGTGCACGAAGAACCGGGACCGCTCGCCGTCGCCGGTCAGCGACTGCAGGGGCAGGTGGTCCTCGCCGGTCACGGCGTCGACCACGGCGGCGTGCCGCTGCACGAAGGTGCCCCGGCGGGAGTCCTGACCGGCGAGCCGGACGGTGACCCCGTCGTGCAGCAGCGAGCCGAACGCGATGATCTCGCCGAAGCCCCAGTCGATGTTGCCCTCGACGGACATCTTGGCCCGCCGGTCGAGCAGCTGCTGGATCCGCTTGTGCGGGGTGAAGCCCTCCGGCAGGTTGACGTGCGCCTCGCCGATGGCCTTGACGACGGCGGCGTCGGTGGCGGTCTCCACCTGCGGCTCCGGCTCGTCCTCCCGCTTCGGGCGGCTGAGCTGGCGCGGCATGGTGGCCGCGTCGCGGGTGGCCTTGAAGACCCGCTCCAGCTGCGACTGGTAGTCGCGCAGCAGCTCCTCCGCATCCTCCACGGTGATGTCGCCGCGCCCGATCAGCTCCTCGGTGTAGAGCTTCCGGACGGACCGCTTCGAGTCGATGATCTTGTACATCTGCGGGTTGGACATCGACGGGTCGTCGCCCTCGTTGTGCCCGCGCCGGCGGTAGCAGACCATGTCGATGACGACGTCCTTGTTGAACGCCTGCCGGTACTCGAAGGCCAGCCGGGCGACCCGGACCACGGCCTCGGGGTCGTCGCCGTTGACGTGGAAGATCGGCGCCTGGATCATCCGGGCGACGTCGGTGCTGTAGAGGCTGGAGCGGCTGTACTCCGGGGCGGTGGTGAAGCCGACCTGGTTGTTGACCACCACGTGCACGGTGCCGCCGGTGCGGTAGCCGCGCAGCTGGGAGAGGTTGAGCGTCTCCGCCACCACGCCCTGGCCGGCGAAGGCGGCGTCGCCGTGCACCGCGAGCGGCAGCACGGTGTAGCCCTCCAGCTTGAGGTCTATCCGGTCCTGCTTGGCCCGGACGATGCCCTCCAGCACCGGGTCGACGGCCTCCAGGTGCGACGGGTTCGCCACCACCGAGACCTTGACCGCGTGGTCGCCGTCCGGCGTGGTGAACTTGCCGTTCTGACCCAGGTGGTACTTCACGTCGCCGGAGCCCTGCGTGGAGCGCGGGTCCAGGTGCCCCTCGAACTCCGAGAAGATCTTCTCGTACGGCTTGCCGACGATGTTCGCCAGCACGTTGAGCCGGCCGCGGTGGGCCATGCCGATGACGACCTCGTCCAGCCCGCCCTCGGCGGACGCCTCCAGCACCTCGCCGAGCAGCGGGATCAGCGACTCGCCGCCCTCCAGCGAGAAGCGCTTCTGCCCGACGTACTTGGTCTGCAGGAAGGTCTCGAACGCCTCGGCGGCGTTGAGCCGGTTGAGCACGTGCTTCTGCTCGTCCGGGGACGGCTTCTCGTACTTGCGCTCGATCCGCTCCTGGATCCAGCGCCGCTCCTCCGGGTCCTGGATGTGCATGTACTCGATGCCGACCCGGCGGCAGTACGAGTCGCGCAGCACGCCGAGGATGTCGCGCAGCTTCATCCGCTGCTTGCCGGCGAAGCCGTTGACCGGGAACTCGCGGTCCAGGTCCCACAGGGTCAGCCCGTGCTGGAGGACGTCCAGGTCCGGGTGCTTGCGGATCTTGAACTCGAGCGGGTCGGTGTCGGCCATCAGGTGCCCGCGCACCCGGTAGGCGTGGATCAGCTCGTGCACGCGGGCCGTCTTGTTGATCTGGCCCTCGCTGTTGACCGCGACGTCGCGCATCCAGCGCACCGGCTCGTACGGGATGCGCAGCGAGGTGAAGATCTGGTCGTAGAAGCCGTGCTCGCCCAGCAGCAGCTCGTGCATGACCTTGAGGAACTCGCCGGACTGCGCGCCCTGGATGATCCGGTGGTCGTACGTGCTGGTCAGGGTGATGACCTTGCTGACCGCCAGCTCGGCCAGGGTGGCCTCGGACATGCCCTGGTAGGGGGCCGGGTACTCCATCGCGCCGACGCCGATGATCGCGCTCTGCCCCTGCATGAGCCGCGGCATCGAGTGCACGGTGCCGATGCCGCCGGGGTTGGTCAGCGAGATCGTGGTGCCGGAGTAGTCCTCCATGGTCAGCTCGTTGCGGCGGGCGCGCCGGACCACGTCCTCGTACGCCTGCCAGAACTGCCGGAAGTCCATCTGCTCGCAGGCCTTGATGGACGGGACCACCAGGTTGCGGCTGCCGTCCGGCTTGACCAGGTCGATCGCGATGCCCAGGTTGACGTGCTCGGGCCGGACCATCACCGGCTTGCCGTCGACCTCGGCGAAGGAGTTGTTCATCTCCGGGTGGGCGACCAGCGCCCGGACCATCGCGTACCCGATGAGGTGGGTGAAGCTGACCTTGCCGCCGCGCCCACGGGTGAGGTGGTTGTTGATCACGATGCGGTTGTCGACCAGCAGCTTGGCCGGGACGGCGCGCACGCTGGTGGCGGTCGGCACGGCGAGCGAGGCGTCCATGTTCTGGACGATCTTCGCTGCCACGCCGCGCAGCGGCGTGGTCTGCGGGCCGGCGGCGGTCGGCTTGGTCGGCGCGGGCTTGGCCGGGGCGGCCTTCGCGGGCGCGGGCTTGGCCGGGGCGGCCTTGGCGGCCGGCTTCTCCGGCTTCGCCTCCGGCTTCTTCTCCGCCGGCTTGGCGGCGGCCGGCTGCGCGACCGAGGTGGTCGCCTCCTGCTGCCCGGCCGGCTCCGGCGCGGCGGCCGGCTTCGGGGGCTGCTGTTCAGCGCGGGGCGTGCCGGCGCCGGGCGCCGGACGGTAGTCCGCGAAGAAGTCGTGCCAGGCCGAATCGACGCTGGTGGGGTCGGCGAGGTAGCGCTGGTACATCTCCTCGACGATCCACTCGTTCGGACCGAAACCCGCCAGTGGGTTCTCCTGCGAAGTCTGCTGGGTCGACACGGCCGGTAATCGCCTCTTTCACGCGGGTTTGTGTGTCACGCGGTGTCCCCGTGCCGCCCTGTCTGCGAGCGCCCACGAGACGGCTCCCAGGCTACGCCGTGCGGATGCCGCAGGCATTTCCGCCTCCGCCGCGTGGTCCGTTTCACAGAAGATGCCAGAAGTTGGCCAAACGCTGCGTGTTCCGCCGACTGCTGGTAAGGCCCGTCGTGCCGCCGGCACCCGGTACGACGGGGGGCGGGGGCGGTGCCCGGCACCACCCCCGCCCCCCGTCGTCCGAACCCGTCAGGAGATGTCGCGACGGCGGGTGATCGCGACGCCGACCACCCCGCTGACCACCGCGTAGCCGATCAGCACGAGCGCGCCGACCCACCACTCGGGGGTGAAGTCCGTCTGGCCCTCGCTGACCATGACGGTCGAGGCGACGGCCGGCCAGATCACCTGCCACTTGGCCACGGCCTGGTTCTCCAGCACGTTCGCCAGCAGCATGAACAGCAGCCCCACCACCTGCGTGCCGACCAGGTAGAGCACCGCGGCGGTGATCACCGCGCCGAGCTGGTTGGTGATCAGCGTGCCGATCCCCACGCCGAGGACCGTCCAGATCGCGTACGCCAGCAGGTTGAGCAGCAGCGCCCGCTGCACGGCCCACTCGTCGAGCAGGGTGCCGTAGTCGTTGATCGACAGGAAGATCGCCCCGGCGGCCAGGTCGATCACGGTGGTCACCAGCCAGAACCCGAAGCCCAGCAGGCTCGCCGCGACGAGCTTGCTGAGGATCACCGACGTGCGGCGCGGCGTCGACAGGAAAGTCGTGGTCGCCGTCTGGTGGAAGAACTCGTTGGTGACCATCAGGATGCCGATCAGCATCACGAACATCAGGCCCAGGTACTGCCCGGAGGTGTAGAGGTTGGCGGCCTGCGCCGCCGCGGACGCCATGTCGCCGGTGACGCCCAGGCTCTCGCCCTTGCCGCTCAGCGTCTCGTCGGCGACCCAGGCGTTGAACGCGAACGCCAGCGCGATCGACAGGAACGCGCCGATGGCCAGCCACCACCACGTGCTGGTGGTGCGGATCTTGAGCAGCTCGGATCGGACGAGGTTCATCGGATGCCCGCCTTTCCGGCCGTCAGCTCCAGGAAGACCCGTTCCAGGTCAGGCCGTTCCGTGGTCAGTTCGTGTAGTTCGACGCCGGCGGCCAGGGCGACCCGGCCCACGGTCGGGGCGTCCACCCCGCCCACCAGCAGGGTGCCGTGCTCGTCGACGTCGACGGTGGCCGGGCCGTCCTTCAGCGCCACGGTCAGCGCGTCGGCCTGCGGGGTACGCACCCGCACCCGGACGCCCTGCGCCATCGACCCGATCACGTGCTCGACCGTGCCCTGCCGGACGAGCTGGCCGGCGGCGATGATCACCACGTCGTCGGCGAGCAGCTGCATCTCGGACAGCAGGTGGCTGGAGACCAGCACGGTGCGGCCCTCGTGCGCGAGGTTCTTGAGGAACCCGCGCATCCACCGGATGCCCTCCGGGTCCAGGCCGTTGGCCGGCTCGTCGAGGATCAACACCCGGGGGTCGCCGAGCATGGCGGCGGCGATGCCGAGCCGCTGCTTCATGCCGAGCGAGTAGCCCTTGAACTTGCGCTTCGCCGCCGGCGTGAGCCCGACCAGCGCCAGCGCCTCGTCGGCCCGCTGCTTCGGCAGCCCCGCCGCCGCGCAGAGCACCCGCAGGTGGTTGATCCCGGTGCGGCCCTTGTGCGCGCTGGACGCCTCCAGCACCGCGCCGACGTGCCGCAGCGGGTCGGTCAGGTCGACGTACCGGCGGCCGCTGATGGTCGCCTGTCCGCCGGTCGGGGTGACCAGGTTCAGCAGCATGCGCAGGGTGGTGGTCTTGCCGGCGCCGTTGGGGCCGAGGAATCCGGTCACCCGCCCGGGCTCGACCGTGAAGGACAGATTGTTCACGGCCCGGACGTTCTTGTACTGCTTCGTCAGGCCGGACACCACGATCTGACCGTCACTCGTGGGGCTTCGCTGCCCGTCAGTCATTGCTCTCCTTCGTGCGGGGCTTCGGGGTACGCCGTGACACAGCGTGGCGGGCGGGCGCAACGAGGTCAATCAGGCGCGCTCCGTAGATCCACCTCCGCCTCAGGCAGGAGGCCCTCCTCCCCAGGAACGACTACCCGCCGGCCGCCGCCACGGCGATCCAGGTCGCCCGGGCCCAGGCCAGGAGGGTGCCGTCGGGGGCGTACAGGCTGGTGTGCACGAGCGCCTTGCGGCCCTCGCCGTCGACCATCGCGCCGGTCACCACGCACTCGTCGCCCGGCTCGGGCAGCGCCGCGACCACCGCCGCGATGCGGCCGAGGACGTACGGCCGGCCGGGCGCGATGACGGCCCAGCCGCCGGGGCAGTCCAGCGCCGCCCAGACCGTGGCGGAAGTGACCGACCCCGGCGCGCGGAACGGCGCGGCGGTCCGGCCGTCCGGCAGCCGGCCGGGGAAGATCCGCAGGCCGTCGGGGCGGTCCGGGCCGCAGACGTAGCAGCCCGGGAAGGGGTGGTCCACCAGTCCGGGGTACGCCGCCGACGCGGCCCGCGCGGCCGGTAGGTCCACCGGCGGCACGACCGCGCGGGGATCCTCCGTGGGGCGGACCTGGGCGACGACCAGGCCCTCCGGGTCGCGGACCTCCCCGTCGACGAGAGTGAGCAGGGTCTCCAGCGGGGGCGGGCGGCGCAGCGTCACCTCGACCGGCCCCGGGGCGCCGGACGCGGCGGCGAAGACCCCGGCGCTCCAACCGCCGTTGCCCGAGCCGGGCGGCCCGTTGTGGCGCGACTCGATGATCATCAGACACCTCCCGCGGCGCGGCGTCCGGCCCCGTCGCCGGCCCGCCCCCGGCAGCCTCGCACGCCCGCCGGCCGGCCCCGCCACGGGTCGCCGACCGCCGTTCACCTCATCGACACTCCTCACCCCAACGCCCGGCAACCCGGGCCGCCTACACAGGTGCCATGGCCGTTCTGCACGCCGCTGGCGCACCCCTGACGACCAGCGGATACACCCTGCTGATCGCCGACGACCCGAGCGAGGTCGCGGCCGCGCAACGCCTCCGTCACGAGGTGTTCGCCACCGAGCTCGGCGCCACCCTCCGCCCCGACTCCGCCGGGCGCGACGTCGACGAGTTCGACCCGTACTGCGACCACCTGATCGTCCGGCAGGAGAGCACGGGCGAGGTCGTCGGCACGTACCGGCTCCTCCCGCCGGACCGCACCGACCGCCGGTACGCCGAGAGCGAGTTCGACCTCGCGGCGCTGGACCCGCTCCGGGAGCAGTTGGTCGAGGCGGGCCGCTCCTGCGTGCACCCCGACCACCGCTCCGGCGCCGTGATCAACCTGATGTGGGCCGGCATCACCCGCTACCTGCACCTGCGGGGGTCGCGCTGGCTCGGCGGCTGCGCGTCGGTGCCGGTGGCCGACGGGGGCCGGGCCGCCGCCGCCGTGTGGGACGAGGTCCGGGCCCGGCACCTGGCCCCGCCGCCGCTGCGGGTGCGTCCACGCCGCCCCTGGTTCGCCGAGCCGGGCGCGACGACCGGGCCGGCCGACGGTCCGGTGGGGCGGGCCGTCCTGCCGCCGCTGCTGCGCGGCTACCTGCGCCTCGGTGCCTGGGTCTGCGGGGAACCCGCGTACGACCCGGACTTCGGGGTGGCCGACTTCTACGTGCTCTTCTCCCTGGACCGGATGAACCCCCGCTACCTGCGGCACTTCCTGGGCGGGGCCGAGCGGTGAGTGCGACACCTCTCTGGCTGCCCGCGTCGGGCTGCGGGCCGGCCTGCCTCCCGGTCGCCGGCGCGGCCGGTGCCGTGCCGGCGACCCGGCGGGTGGCCCGGCTGCTGGCGGTGCTCGGGATGCTGCTGGCGGGCACGGTGCTGGCCGCGCTGCTGCCGGTGCTGCCGGCGGGGGAGCGGGCCGTGGCCGTGCGTGGCTGGGCCCGGGGGACGCTGCGCGCCCTCGGCGTACGCCTGGTGGTGCGCGGCCGGGCGCCGCGTCGGCCGGCGTTGCTGGTGGCCAACCACGTCTCCTGGCTGGACGCGCTGGCGCTGCTGGCCGTCGAGCCGGCCCGGATGGTGGCCAAGCGGGAGGTGCGGTCCTGGCCGCTGGTCGGGCTGCTCGCGGCCGCGTCCGGCGCCGTCCTGGTCGACCGGGCCCGGCCGCGCGACCTGCCGGCGACGGTGGCCCGGGTCGCCGCCGTGCTGCGCGCCGGCCGCCCGGTGGCGGTCTTCCCGGAGGGTACGACGTGGTGCGGGGCCGCCGACGCGGTCGGCTGCCGCCCCAGCCGGGGGTTCCGCCCGGCCCTGTTCCAGGCGGCGATCGACGCCGGGGCGCCGGTGGTGCCGCTACGGATCGGCTACGCGTGCGCGGCGACCGGCGTGCCGACCACGGCCGCGGCCTTCGTCGGCGACGACAACCTGTTCCGCTCGCTGGGTCGGGTGCTCGCCGCCCGCGACCTGGAGGTCCGGGTGACCGTCTCCGCCGCGCTGCACCCCGCGCGGGACGCCGACCGTCGACTGCTCGCCCGGACGGCCGAGTCGGCCGTGCACCTCGTGCCGCCGCCGGCCGGGTCGGCGGCCCCGGGCGCGCCGGTCCCGGGCGCGCCGGTCCCCGCACCGGCGCTGTCCGTGCCGGTCGCCGTGCCGGTCGCCGTGCCGGCGCTGTCCGCGCAGGTCCCCGCGCCGGCACCGTTTCCGCCGGTCGCCGCGCCGTCGGAACCGGGGCCGCCCGTCGGGCCGACCGGACGGGAGCGGAGGCTCGACCTGGCCGCCTGACCCCCCGGACGGCGAGGACCGTCCGCCGTCCGGCGACACCCTTGTCCTATCGCGATGTATCGCGTTACTGTCCTGCCGTGGGACGCGCCGGGCCGGCGCGTCGCCGGAGGGAGGACCGATGACCGGCTGGACCGTGGACGCCCCGCAGCGGCTCACCCTGGACGGGCCGGTCACCCGGCTGGACGTCCACCTGCTCAGCGGCCGCCTCAACGTGGTGGCCACCGACGGCCCGGCCCGGGTCGACGTCACCCGGGTCGGTCGCCGGCCGGTCCTGGTCGAGCACCGGGACGGTCGGCTCTCCGTACGCCAGCAGCGGCGCCGGCGGTGGTCGGAGTTCGTCTGGTGGGTGGGGCCGCTGTCCCGGCTGGCCCGCGTCGACGTCTCCGTCGCGGTCCCCGCCGACGTGCTGGCCGACCTCGAACTGGTCGAGGGCTCGCTGGTCGCGTCGGGCCTGCGCGGTCGGACCCGGGTGGAGGTGACGGCGGGGCGGATCACGCTGATGGGGCTGCGCGGCCCGACGTCGGCGAAGACCACGTCGGGTCCGGTCGAGGCGCTGGGCGTGTCCGGCGACCTCGACCTGGAGACGGTCTCGGGCGAGGTGACCCTCGCCGACAGCGCGGCCGGTCGGGTGCGCGCGGCCACCGTCACCGGCGCCATCACCTGCGACCTGGACAATCCCCGGCGCAGCGACATCCGGCTCAGCACGATCTCCGGTGGCATCACCGTCCGGGTCCGTGAGGACAGCGACCTCGCCGTGCGCCTGCACACCACGTCGGGCCGGATCACCAGCGGCTTCGCCCAGGTGCGGGGCAGCGCCGCCCCCGGGGCGGTGGTCGACAGCGAGGGAGTGCTCGGCGCGGGCGCGGGTAAGCTCTGGGCTTCCGCCACCTCGGGCAGCATCGCGCTGCTCGCCCGCCGGGTGGACGACCAGGAAGAGGAGCTGCCGTGACCGCCGTGTTCAGTCACGGGCGGCTCCGGCTCTACCTGCTCAAGCTCCTCGACGACGGCCCGAAGCACGGCTACGAGCTGATCCGCCTGCTGGAGGAGCGGTTCCTCGGCCACTACGCGCCCAGCGCCGGCACCATCTACCCCCGGCTGCAACGGATGGAGGCCGACGGGCTCGTCACCCACACCGCCGTCGGCGGCCGCAAGGTCTACGAGATCACCGAGGCCGGCCGGGCCGAGCTGCGCCAGCGGGCCGGCGAGCTGGCCGCCCTGGAGTCGGACATCGCGGCCTCGGTCGAGGACCTGTCCGCGCTGGCCGGGGAGATCCGCGACGAGGTACGCGGCTCGGTCCGCGACCTGAAGCGGGAGCTGCGCGAGGCGGCGCGGCAGACCCGACGGGCCCGCTGGACACCCCCGGCGCCCGGTCCGGCGCCCGCACCCGGCCCCACCGCAGGGCCGGGAACGACACCGCTCGCCGAGTTCGACCAGCGGCTGGCGGCCTTCGCCGTCGAGGTGGGCGCCCTGGTGCGGGCCCGCAGGCTCACCGACTCGCAGCTGCGTACGGCGATCCGGCTGCTCGACGGCGCGTTGGACGGGCTGCGGCGGCTCCTGCGCTGATCACGGCGGTCGGCTCACAGGCTTTTTCCAGGAAGTGCCCAGCGCGGACGCAGCGAGAGCGCGGATGATGGGCGCATGGCCGCTACCCAGACCGAGGCGCGACTGCTCGTCGTCGAGGACGATCCCAACATCCTCGAACTGCTCTCCGCGAGCCTGCGCTTCGCGGGCTTCGACGTGGCCACCGCGACGAGCGGCAGCGCCGCCCTGCACGCCGCCAAGGACCACCGGCCCGACCTGGTCGTGCTCGACGTGATGCTGCCCGACCTGGACGGCTTCGAGGTCATCCGGATGCTCCGCGAGGGCGGTACGCGCACGCCCGTGGTCTTCCTCACCGCGCGCGACGCCACCGACGACAAGATCCGCGGGCTGACCCTGGGCGGGGACGACTACGTCACCAAGCCGTTCAGCCTGGAGGAGCTGACCGCCCGGATCCGGGCGGTGCTGCGGCGGACCAGCACCGGCGAGCAGGCGCCCTCCCGGCTGACCTTCGCCGACCTGGAGCTGGACGAGGAGACCCACGAGGTGCACCGGGCCGGCCAGCGGGTGCAGCTGTCGCCGACGGAGTTCAAGCTGCTGCGCTACCTGATGCTGAACGCCAACCGGGTGCTGTCGAAGGCGCAGATCCTCGACCACGTGTGGAACTACGACTTCCGGGGCGACGACAACATCGTCGAGTCCTACATCTCCTACCTGCGCCGCAAGGTGGACAACACCCAGCCCCGGCTGATCCACACCCTGCGGGGCGTCGGGTACGTGCTGCGCAAGCCGGCGGCGTGAACCCGGTCCACCAGGGGAAGGCATGGCTGCGCGGCGTCCCGCTGCGGGTGAAGCTGGTCGCCGCGGTCCTGGCCCTGGTCGCCGCCGCCCTCCTGGTCATCAGCTCGCTGACCACCGTCTTCCTCCGGGGCTACCTCATCGAGCAGGTGGACGAGGAACTGAGCCGCACCACCGGCTCGGTGGCCGCAGTGCTGAACCTGTACAAGGAAGGCCGGAAAAGCACCACCACGCTGCCCAGCGACTTCATCATCTCGTTGGCCCAGCCGGCCGGGGTGATGTCGCCCGAGTACGACAGCCGCAACATCCGCCCGGAACAGCTGCCGCGGCTACCGAGCACCACCGAGGGGTTCGCCGCGCTGAGCGGCGAGCCGCGCACGGTGCTCGCGCAGGACCACAGGTCTCGCTGGCGGATGCTCTACACCCAGTTGGACGACGGCGAGATCCTGGCCGTCGGCCAGCACCTCACCGACGTCGACCAGGCCGTCAAACAGCTGATCTGGATTGACCTGCTGGTCGGCGGGTCGGTGCTGATCCTGCTCGCCTCGATCGGCGCGGCGATCGTCCGGACCAGCCTGAAACCGCTGGTGGAGATCGAGCGTACGGCCGCCGCCATCGCCGGCGGCGACCTCACCCGGCGGGTGCCTGACCCGGAGGAGGGGCAACCCGTCCCGACCTCGGAGCTGGGCCGGCTCTCCCGGGCGCTGAACGCCATGCTGACGCAGATCGAGGCCGCCTTCACCGCCCGGGCCGCTTCGGAGACCGCCGCCCGGGCCGCCGAGACCACGGCGCGGGACGCGGCCGGCGCGGCGCGGGCGTCCGAGGCGCGGGCCCGGCGCTCGGAGGAGCGGATGCGGCAGTTCGTCGCGGACGCGTCGCACGAGCTGCGGACGCCGCTGACCACCATCCGGGGCTTCGCCGAGCTGTACCGGCAGGGCGCGGCGAGCGCACCGGAGCAGACCGCCGACCTGCTACGCCGCATCGAGCAGGAGGCGGCCCGGATGGGGCTGCTGGTGGAGGACCTGCTGCTGCTGGCCCGGCTGGACCGGGAACGGCCGCTCGCCCTCGCCCCGGTGGAGCTGCCCGTGCTGGCCAGCGACGCGGTCGAGGCCGCCCGGGTGGTGGCGCCGGAGCGCCGGGTGGAACTGGAGATCGAGCCCGGGTCCGGCCCGCTGGTGGTCTACGGCGACGACGCCCGGCTCCGTCAGGTGATCGGCAACCTGATGACCAACGCCCTCACGCACACCCCGCCGGACGCCTCGGTGACCCTGCGGCTGCGGGCCGAGTCGGGCAACCTGGCCGTGGTGGAGGTGGCGGACACCGGCCCCGGGCTCACCCCCGACCAGGCGGAGCGGGTCTTCGAGCGCTTCTACCGGGTGGACGCGGCGCGTACCCGGCGGGCCGGCGGCAACACCGGCACCGGGCTCGGCCTGGCCATCGTGGCGGCGCTGGTGCGCGCGCACCACGGCACCGTCGAGGTGGCCGACACCCCGGGCGGGGGCGCGACCTTCCGGGTCCGGCTGCCGCTCGCGCCCGACATCGAGGGTGATGGCGAGTGACTTTCAGCCAACATTCAGGCCGGTTCCAGGCTGGTCGCAGTGGTCCGAGCGAAGGTGGATCCATGACCGAGTACGAGTCCGACCCGCAGCGCCGGCCGGCCGCCACCGACGCCGAGCCGTCGCACCCCACCGCCGAGCTGCCGCGCGTCGCGCGCGCCCAGTCCGACTCCCGCCCCGACCCCGCCCCGACCGCCCCCGGGGACACCGCCGCCCCGGCGTCGGCCGCATCCGCCGCCCCGGCGTCGGCCGCACCCGAAGCGACGGGCGGCGACGCCTTCCGTACCGCCGAGCCGGGCCGGCCCACCGACGGCCCGGTCGCGGGCGATGCCGCGACGCGCGCCCCGGAGCCGGTCCGCGCCCCCGAGGGCGCCACCGCCCCGGACCCGGTCCGTGGCCCCGGCGTCCCGGCCGGACAGCCCACCCCGGCGGGACCGTTCCCACCCGTCACGGCCGGCCCGGCCGCCCCGCCCTACCCCGTGCCCGGCCAGGCCCCGGGCGGCCACCCGCACCCGACCGGGCAGCCCGGCCAGCCGCAGGGCACGCCGTACCCGGGCGCGCCGTGGTACGGCCAGCAGTCCGGCTGGAGCGGCGGGGGACAGCCGGGACACTACGGCCAGCACCCGCACCACCCGGGCCAGCCGGTGCCGCCCTGGGCCCCCGCGCCGGCGGTCGGCCCCCGGCCGGGCCGGATCGCCAAGCTCGCCGGCGCCGGCGTCGCGGTCTTCGCCCTGATGCTCGGCTCGGGCGTCGCCGGCGGGGCGCTCGCGCTCGCCGTGGACGGCGACTCCGGGACCACCCGCACCTACTCCGCCGCGCCGGTGATCAACAGCGCCGACCTGCCCCGGATCGCCGCCGCCGTGCAGCCCAGCGTCGTCTCCATCGCCACCGACAGCGGCGAGGGCTCCGGCGTGATCCTCACCGCCGACGGCTACGTGCTCACCAACAACCACGTCGTCGCCTCCGCCGGCCAGGACAGCGTCCGGGTGGTCTTCGCCGACGGCAAGACCGCCCAGGCCCGGATCGTCGGCACCGACCCGAAGACCGACCTGGCGGTGGTGAAGGCCGCCGGCGTCAGCGACCTGAAGCCGGCCACGTTCGGTGACAGCGACGCGATGCAGGTCGGCGACCAGGTGCTCGCCCTCGGCAGCCCGCTGGGCCTCCAGGGCTCGGTCACCGCCGGCATCCTCAGCGCCCGCGACCGCACCATCCAGGCCGGCAGCGGCGAGCAGCGGCAGGCGCCGGGTCAGGGCGCCAGCTCGATCGCCGGGCTGCTCCAGACCGACGCGCCGATCAACCCGGGCAACTCCGGTGGCGCGCTGGTCAACACCCGGGGCGAGGTGATCGGCATCAACACCGCGATCGCCACCGCCGGTCAGGGCAGCACCGGCAACATCGGCGTCGGCTTCGCGATCCCCAGCAACAAGGCCAAGGACGTGGCCGGCAAGCTCCAGCGGGGCGAGAAGGTCAGCCACCCGTCGCTCGGGGTCAGCGTGACGGCCGCCGAGGGCGGTGGGGCGCTGGTCGCCGCCGTCACCTCCGGCAGCGCCGCCGAGAAGGCCGGGCTCCAGCGCGGCGACGTGATCATCCGGTTCGGCGACAAGGCGGTCAACGACTCGGACGACCTGGTCGGCGCCGTGCAGGCCGGCAAGGTCGGCGATCGGGTGGCGGTGACCTACAAGCGCAACGGCGCCGAATCCACGGCAACCGTGACGCTCGCCGAGACGTCGTAACACGTAACCGAGACTTTCCTCCTCCCTCCGGCGGCGGGTGGCGGGGCCAAGGGGGTTGGCTCCGTCAC